>NZ_JBFAHW010000152.1:0-22149 GCF_040654355.1 Streptomyces sp. NPDC050704
GACTAGAACCGCCCCCGGCCGCAGCTGCGGCCGGGGGCGGTTCGCGCCCTTCGGGGACGGGTCAGAGCACGCACTCGGCCTCGGCGTACCGCTCGTCCGGAACGGTCTTCAGCGTCTCCACGGCCTCGGCCAGGGACACCATCACGATGTCCGTGCCGCGCAGCGCCGTCATCTTGCCGAACTCGCCCCGGTGCACGGCCTCCACCGCATGCCAGCCGAAGCGGGTGGCGAGCACACGGTCGTACGCCGTCGGGGTGCCGCCGCGCTGGACGTGCCCGAGGATCACCGGGCGGGCCTCCTTGCCGAGGCGGTTCTCCAGCTCGATGGAGAGCTGCCGGGCGATGCCCGCGAAGCGCTCGTGGCCGTAGACGTCCTTGCCGCCCTCGTCGTACTCCATCGAGCCCTCGCGGGGCTTGGCGCCCTCCGCGGCGACGACGATGGCGAACCGCTTGCCCGCCTCGAAGCGTTCGCCGACCTTGGCGGCCAACTCGTCGATGTCGAAGGGGCGTTCCGGCACGACGATCGCGTGCGCGCCCGCGGCCATGCCGGAGTGCAGTGCGATCCAGCCGGTGTGGCGGCCCATGACCTCGACGATCAGGACCCGCTGATGGGACTCGGCGGTGGTCTTGAGACGGTCCAGCGCCTCGGTCGCGACGCCGACGGCCGTGTCGAAGCCGAAGGTGACGTCCGTGACCGCGATGTCGTTGTCGATGGTCTTCGGCACGCCGACGATCGGCAGGCCGCTGTCCGACAGGAGGCGGGCCGCCTTCAACGTGCCCTCGCCGCCGATCGGGATGATCGCGTCGAGTCCGAGTTCCTCCAGGTGCCCCTTGGCCCGCTCCACACCGTCACGCAGCTGCGACGGCTGGACCCGGGAGGAGCCGAGGATGGTGCCGCCGCGAGCCAGGATGCCGCTCACCGCGTCGAGGTCGAGCTTGAGGTAGTCGCACTCCAGGAGACCCTTCCAGCCGTCCCGGAAGCCGATGACCTCGTCGCCGTGGTCGACGACGGCACGGTGTACGACGGACCGGATGACGGCGTTCAGGCCGGGGCAGTCGCCGCCGGACGTGAGGACACCAATGCGCATAGCCCGAAATACCTTCTCAACGTGGGCCGGGGACCGGACCACGCTGTCCGGCTGGACCTCGCCACCCTACCGGCGGCAGGGGGCGGGTCCGCATCGTGCGTCCGCCTGCTGGACGCGCCCGCACACGTGAGCGGAAGACCGGTCAGACGGGCTGTGCCGCCCGGGGTCAGGCGGGCTGTTGAGCGGCCGAGATGCGCTCGTTGCGCAGTGCCTCGTACCACCGGTCGTCGATCGGCGGCAGCGCGTTGACGTCGAGGGCGAGCTTCAGCAGCAGGTCGGCGACCAACGGGTTCCGGGCCAGCACGGGTCCGTGCATGTACGTACCGAAGACGGTTCCGTTGTACGCGCCTTCCGTGCCGTCGCCCGTGCCGTTGCCGTTGCCCAACCGGACCTGCGCGAACGGGCGCGCGGTGGGGCCGACGTGGGTGATGCCCTGGTGGTTCTCGAAGCCGGTCAGCGGAGGCAGGCCCAGGCGCGAGTCGATGTCGCCGAGCACGTCGCCGACGCACCGCTCGCCCTCGCCGCGGGTGGAGACCACGTCGAGCAGGCCGAGGCCCGGCTCGCGCTGCCCGAGGTCGTTGATGAACTCGTGGCCGAGGATCTGGTAGCCGGCGCACACCGAGAAGACGATCGCGCCGTTGCTGACCGCGCGGTGCAGGCCGCCGTCGCGGCGCAGCCGCTCGGCCGCGAGCCGCTGCGGACGGTCCTCACCGCCGCCGATCAGGTAGATGTCGCCGGAGGTGGGGATGGGCTGGTCGCTGCGCACGTCGAGACGTGCCACGTCCAGACCTCGCTGGCGGGCCCGGCGCTCCACGACGAGCGCGTTGCCCTGGTCGCCGTACGTGCTCAGCAGATCGGGGTAGATCCACACCAGGCGCAGGCTGTTGTCACTCATGGTCAGTGTCCTCGGTGTCCTTTACATGCCTGGGTGGTCAGTTGCCGACGCGGCGGCGCAGGTCCTGGAACGCGGTGTAGTTCGCGATGACCTCGATGCGTCCGGGTGGTGCCTGCTGTACGGCCTGGTCGAGGTTCTCGCAGACCTGGAAGTGCTGGTTCGCGACTTCCAGACGTACGGCGAGGTCCAGCTTCCGGTCGCCGAGGACGAAGATCGGGTGGCCGGTGAGCCGGGTGTAGTCGACGTCCCACAGCCAGGAGGTGTCGGTGCCGTCGGCGCCGCGCGCGTTCACGGACAGGATGACCGGGGTGGGCGGCGGGTCGATCAGGGAGAACGTCTCCAGCCAGCCCGCGGGGTTCTTGGCGAGCAGCAGACGCAGGTCGCGCTGCATGAACTGCACGACGTCGTAGCGTCCGGCCACGGCCTGTACCTGGTACATGCGTTCCAGGGCGACCTGCGGGGGCACGCCGAAGACGGCGGCGACGGCGGCCGACGAGGCGGCGTTCGCCTTGTTGGCCCGGCCCGGCAGCTGGAGGCGGATCGGCCAGGCGGAACCGTGCGGGTCCAGGACGTAGTCCCCGGAGAGCGCCCAGCTGGGCAGCGGACGGCGGAAGCCGCAGTCGCCGCAGAACCAGTCGTCGCCGGGGCGCTGCATCACACCGCCGCAGGACGGGCAGGACCAGGCGTCGTCCTTCCACTCCTGTCCGGCGGCCACCCACACCACGTTCGGTGAGGAGGACGCGGCCCACACCACCAGCGGGTCGTCGGCGTTGGCGACCACGACGGCCTTGGAACCGGCCAGGCCCTCGCGCCAGTGCTCGGCCATCATGCGGGTCTCGGCGGCGCGGTCCAGCTGGTCGCGGGAGAGGTTGAGCAGCGCGATGCACTTCGGGTCGGTGTCCCGCGCGACACCGGCGAGGTACTTCTCGTCGACTTCGATGACGGCGTACCGGGCCTCCGAGCCGCCGGCGAGCGCCGAGGTGATGCCGGCGGGCATGTTCGCGCCGAGGGCGTTCGAGACGACGGGGCCGGCCGCGCCCAGCGCCTCCGCGATCAGCCGCGTGGTGGTGGTCTTGCCGTTGGTTGCCGACACCAGGATCACGTCCAGGTGTGTGGCGAGCCGGGCCAGCAGGTCGGGGTCGAGTTTGAGCGCCACCCGGCCGCCGATCACCGATCCGCTGCCGCGGCCCGCGGCCCGCGAGGCTGCCGCGACCGCCTTGCCCGCCGTCACGGCCAGCTTGGCCCGCGGCGACAGCGGGTCCGAGTTGCCTGCCATCAGTTCTCGATCCTCCTTGCGTACGGCGCCGCGCACTGCTCCCGGCAACGTGTGGCCCTCAGCCTATCGAGATCCACTCACCGGCCCGAATCGCGGCACCATCGCGGCACGCGCGCGACATTGAGGACCGTACCCTTGCGACCATGCGACACGGCTCGATCCCGGGCGCCCAGGGGCGCGTTCTTCCTCTCTCTTTGCTCGGCGACCCCGGCTTGCACACACGGTGTGGAGAGGTCACGGAGTTCGGCCCCCAACTGGCGCGCCTGGTCGAGGACATGTTCGCGACGATGTACTGGGCGCAGGGAGTCGGTCTCGCCGCGAATCAAGTCGGTACGCCGTTGCGGGTCTTCGTGTACGACTGCCCGGACGACGAGGACCGCCGTCATGTGGGGCATCTGGTGAACCCGCGGCTGGTCGAGGCGGACGGGCTGGTGTTGCGCGGGCCGGAGGGGTGTCTGTCGCTGCCGGGGCTCGAGGCGGGGACCGAGCGGTACGACCATGCGGTGGTGGAGGGGTTCACGGTTGACGGTGAGCCGGTGCGGGTGCATGGCACCGGGTGGTTCGCCCGGTGCCTTCAGCATGAGTGCGATCACCTTGACGGTGGGTTGTATGTGGATCGGCTTGCGGGGTGGCGTAGGCGGCGGGTTATGAGGCAGGCCGCGCGGGCGTCTTGGGGGCGTTGAGTTTTGTTGGGCGGCTGCGGGTGCGTTGTGGCTGGTCGCGCAGTTCCCCGCGCCCCTTATGGGGCGCTGTTGTGCACCGGAGTTGGAAGCCCCAGCCCCAGCCCCAGCGCCCGTCAGAAGCTCGGGCCGCCCGCCTTGTCGCCCGCCGCTGCCAGGCGTCCCCACAGCAGGTCCGCCAGTGCGCGTACCAACTCGGCGCGTGAGCAGGGGCGTTCGCCGAGCCACCAGTCGCCGGCGGCGTGCATCATGCCGACGATGCCGTGTCCCCACACGCGGGCGAGCTGCTGGCCGGCCGGGCCGAGGTCGACGCGCTCCTCGATGACCTCGGCGAGTTCCTCGCCCATGCGACGCAGCAGGGGAGCGGAGTGCTTTCCGATGTCGAAGCCCGGGTCGCCGGGTGACGCGCCCTCCGCCGGATGCATCAGAAAGCGGTACACCTGCGGGCGTGCCTCGATCGCCGCGAGGTAGGTGTCGAGCGTGGCCTCGACCCGCTCCCGGCGCTCGGCCGGTGCGTCCAGGGCGTCGCGGAGCGCGCCGAGCAGGGCGTCGGTGTGACGCTTGGCGAGGGCCGCGTACAGTCCTCCCTTGTCACCGAAGTGCCGGTACAGAATCGGTTTGGTGATGCCTGCCTCCGCCGCGATGGCGTTCATCGAGGCGCCCGGGCCGTCGCGGAGCACCACCCGGTCGGCGGCCTCCAGCAACTCGCGCCGACGGCGGTCGGCGGACCGTTGCTGATCGGTCCGCTGCGTGGTGTCCATGAGCTCTCCCCACCCGTGCTGATTCGGTGACGCCTGCGCAACGTAACACCCGGCGGTGATTGTTCCTCGAACGGGCTGCCGAGCGGGAACGGGGAGTTGACTTTTCCTACCCATCGGTAACAAGCTACCGTTACCGCAAGTAACACATGAGTGAAGCGCTGGAGGGAACATGGCCGAGTTCACCATGGAGCTCAACGACGAACAGAAGGAGGTCCGGGACTGGATCCACGGCTTCGCCGCCGATGTGATCCGCCCCGCGGCCGCCGAATGGGACGAGCGTGAAGAGACGCCGTGGCCGGTCATCCAGGAGGCCGCGAAGGTCGGCATCTACTCCCTGGACTTCTACGCCCAGCAGTACTTCGACCCGACCGGCCTCGGCATACCCATGGCCATGGAAGAGCTGTTCTGGGGCGACGCGGGCATCGCCCTCTCCATCGTCGGCACCGGCCTCGCCGCCGTGGGCGTCCTCGCCAACGGCACCGAGGAGCAGATCGGCACCTGGATCCCCCAGATGTACGGCGATGCCAACGATGTCAAGGTCGCCGCGTTCTGCTCCTCCGAGCCCGACGCCGGCTCCGACGTGGCCTCCATGCGCACGCGTGCCGTGTACGACGAGGCCAAGGACGAGTGGGTCCTCAACGGCACCAAGACCTGGGCGACCAACGGCGGTATCGCCAACGTCCACGTCGTGGTCGCGGTCGTCGACTCCGAACTGGGCTCCAAGGGCCACGCGTCCTTCATCGTGCCGCCGAACACGCCGGGGCTGTCCCAGGGGCAGAAGTTCAAGAAGCACGGCATCCGCGCCTCGCACACCGCCGAGGTCGTCCTGGAGAACGCCCGCGTCCCCGGCTCCTGCCTCCTCGGCGGCAAGGAGAAGCTGGACCAGCGCCTGGCCCGTGCCCGGGAGCGGGCGAAGGCGGGCAACGGGGAGCGTGTGAAGAACGCGGCGATGGCCACGTTCGAGGCGTCCCGCCCGGCGGTCGGCGCCATGGCGGTCGGCACCGCTCGGGCCGCGTACGAGGAAGCCCTCGAGTACGCCAAGACGCGTGAGCAGTTCGGGCGGCCGATCATCGACAACCAGGGCGTCGCCTTCCAGCTTGCCGACATGCGGACCCAGATCGATGCGGCTCGGCTGCTGGTGTGGCGTGCCTCCTGGATGGCCGTCAGTGGCAAGCCGTTCACCGCGGCCGAGGGGTCGATGTCGAAGCTGTATGCCAGTGAGACCGCGAAGAAGGTCACCGGGCAGGCGATTCAGATCCTTGGTGGGAACGGGTACACGCGGGAGTATCCGGTGGAGCGGATGCACCGGGATGCGGCCATCTACACGATCTTCGAGGGCACGAGTGAGATCCAGCGGCTGGTGATCGCTCGGACGTTGGCGGGGATGCCGATTCGGTAGCGCCGTTGGGGTGCTGTTCGATTCGGGTTGCGGGTCCGTTGTGGCTGGTCGCTCCCACGCGGCGGAGCCGCATATCGGCAGAGCCCCGCGCCCCTGGCGGGGCACCGACAGCATCTGTACGGGCCGAGTTCCTCGGGCCGCGTGTCCTTGAGGAAGAGGCCGCTGGCACCGGCGCGCAGCGCCTCGTAGGCGTATTCGTCGAGGTCGAAGGTGGTCAGGACCAGGACCAGGGCGCGGGAGTGGCCGCCGGATTCCACGATGCGGCGCGTGGCCTCGATGCCGTCCATGCCGTCCATGCCGGGCATGCGGATGGCCATCAGGACGACATCGGGGCGCAGTTCGGCGGACCTGCGGACCGCGTCACCACCGTTCGTGGCCTGGTCCACGACGGTCATGTCGGGTTCTGCCTCCAGCAGCATGCGGAAGCCGGACGCTCCAGCCGCCGCGGGAGTTGGGGCCCGCGGCGACGCTGCCCTGGTAGAGGGCGGCGCGCTGCCGCATACCGACCAGGCCGCTGCCGCCGCTCCGGCGGCCCGGCTTCAGGGCGCGTGGCGGGCCGGTGTCCTCGACGTCGACGCGGATCACGCCGGAGCCGGCTGTGAGGGAGACGGTGACCGTGGTGTCGGGCCGGCGGCTCTGAACCGTTCCGCCAGGGGCCTCCAGGTCGGCCGGGCCCGGCTGTGGGGCTGATGAAAAGGTCTTCAGGACGACCAGTAGCGGCGAGGTGACACAAACGGGCCCGGGTGGTGCGCCCTGGTCTCGGGGCACCACCCGGGCGGAAGCCGGTCCGGTTGATGGTCAGTGGTAGGCATGGACGACCGCGTGGCCCTTGCCGCGGCCGATCATCCACTTGTTCACGGGCGTGGTGATCAGGAACGCGACCCCGAACCCGCCCAGAAGGGCGGACCAGAACAGCCCGTCGGAAAGGTGCGCGTCCATCGCGCCCGGGGTGAGGGCGATGATGCCGTTGTCGACCAGCTCCATCACGGCGATGGAGACGGTGTCGGCGGCGAGTGCCACCTTGATCGCGGACTTGAGGTCCAGGCCGGCCCGGCGCACGGCGAACAGCGTGAACGAGTAGCCGAACAGGAACGCGAGCGTGATCGCGAGGACCATGGTCTGCGCGTTGCCCCACATCAGCGCGGTGCCGATGACCATGCCGAGGATCTCGCCGATGGCGCACCCGGTCAGGCAGTGCAGCGTCGCCTTCGCTGCCATGGACCAGGACACCTTCCCATGCCCGCCGTGGGACATCGCGTGGTCGGCATGGCCGTGGTGGCTCTCGTGGGTGTCCTGGTCGTGCGCGGTGCCGGTGTGGTGAGCGCTGTGGTCCATGCCCTGCATTCCCATCCCCATTCCCCTCAATAGCACCCCGTTTCTCCGGGGCCTGCAGTCGTGAACGATATACCCCTAGGGGGTATGCACGCCAGGGGGTTTTTGAGGTTTGCCGACGGTCGGTGGGGCACGGTCCGGCCGTGTGACGTCTGTGAGTTCGTGGATGGTGTCGGTGTCATGGGCTCGGCCCGCATCGACGCCGCGCAGGTGGCTGGTGGTCGTCGCGGCGGGTGAGGCTTCGTGTCGGTCATCGCCCGGTGCGGCGAAGACTCTCCGGCCTGCCCGGTGCGCGCACGCGGATCCCCTCGGCTCCCCCCGAGCGACGAGCCGTCAGCCGGCGGCAGGCGGGGCCTGGAGGCCCGCGGTGAGCAGCGCGATGAGGCGATCGGTCTCCGTGCGTGTGTGCCCGGCGACTGTTTTGGGGCGCCCCGGGTGGAGGTCGTCAAGGGCATTCGACTGATGGAGGCCCAGTAGTCCCACCATGGCGCGGTAGCGGAACGCGACCTCATCCGGGGGGAGTTCGGGGAGCGCGGCTTGCAGGGCGTCCAGGTACTGCCCCTCCACCGGGGCGACCTCCGTGCCGAACAGGCGGCGCACCGCCGGGTCGGGCTCGAACATGACGCGGCCGAGGAAGCGGGCGACGGCCGGGCCGCGCTCACCGCTGCGTTCCACGATGCTGGCCCCCGTGGCCACGAAGGCGCGCACCAGCTCCTCCACTGTCGGCTTGCGGCCGGACGCGCCGAGTTCCTCCAGCAGGCGCAGGCGTTCGCCGTTGACCGAGGCCATGGCGCGCTCGACGACCGAGCGGAGCAGCCCCTCCTTGGAGCCGAAGTGGTAGTTGACGGCGGCCACGTTGGCTCCGGCCGCCTCCGTCAGTGTGCGCAAGGACGTGGCCGCGAAGCCGTGCTCGGCGAAGAGCCGCTCGGCGGTGTCGAGCAGGCGGTCCCGGGTCGAGGCCGGGCGGGAGGTGTTCATTACGAGCCATTTTAAACAAGCGCTTGATTCAGGCAAAGCAGGCGTGTTGAACTGAAACGAGCGATTGAAGCGATCGTTTGAATTGGAGGTGTGTCATGCAGTCGTCCACCGCTCCGGCGGACGCGTCGGCGCCTGCGTCCACGCGCAAGTCGGCCGTGCTGGCGGTGATGTGCCTCGCCCTCGCCGTCGTGGTGGGCATGCTCGCCTCGCTGCTCGTCGCAGTCCCTGACATGGCACGGGACCTGCGGGCCACGGAGGCCGAGCTGCAGTGGATCATGAACGCGTACGGGGTGTCCTTCGCCGGCCTCCTTCTCCTGGGCGGCGCACTGGGGGACCGCTACGGACGCAAGGGCGTCCTCCTCACGGGCCTGGCCGTCTTCGCTCTCGCTTCGGGTGCCGTCCTATGGACCGATGACGTTGACCTGGTCATCGGGCTGCGCGGGCTGGCGGGCATCGGAGCCGCCCTGGTCATGCCGATGACCCTGTCGATCGTCACCAACGTCTACCCGCCCGAGGAACGCGGCCGGGCTGTGGGCATCTGGTCCGGCGTCAGTTTCGGGTCCGCCCTGCTGGCCGTCCTGCTGGCGGGCGCGCTGCTGGAGGCGTACTCCTGGCGCTCGGTGTTCCTGGTGAACGCGATGCTCGGCGCCCTCGCCCTGGTGGCCGCGGTCGTCCTCGCACCGACCTCCAGGAGCGCGCGGTCCGGTCCGCTCGACGTGGCCGGCGCCGTGTTGTCCGTCGTCGGCGTCGGCGCGCTGGTCTTCGGGATCGTGGAGGGCCCGGAACTCGGCTGGAGCGACGGTGTCGTCCTCACGGCCTTCTCGGTGGGCGCCGCAGGACTCTCGGCCTTCGTCCTGTGGGAGGCGAGGAGCGCGCACCCGCTGCTCGACGTGAAGATCTTCCGACTGCGGGGCGTCGCCGCGGGGTCGCTCGTCATCACGGCCGAGTCGCTGGCGATGTTCGGCTTCTTCTTCCTCGGACTGCAGTACCTGCAGCAGATCCTGGGCTACTCGCCGCTTCAGTCCGGGCTCGCGTTGGTCACGATGGCAGTCGGTGCGATGGTCTTCTCGCCTGTCGCTCCCGGCTTCGCGCGCCGCTACGGAATGCGTGCCGTCGTCGGGCTCGGGATGGCACTGATCGCCGCCGGACTCGGTCTGCTCGCCGCCACCACCGACGGCGGCGGCCTCGGGCCCTTCCTCACCGCCACCAGCCTGCTGGGCGCGGGCATCGCCTTCGCCGCGACCCCCGCCACCGAAGCGATCGTCGCCGCCCTCCCGCCCGCGAAACAGGGCGTAGCCTCCGCGCTCAACGACCTCACCCGCGAACTCGGCGGAGTCCTCGGAATCGCCGTCCTGGGCAGCGTCTTCAACACCACGTACCGCTCCGAGACGGGAGAAGCGGTGGGCGGCCTCCCGGACGAGGCTGCCGACGCCGCGCGCGACTCCCTGGCGGGCGCTCTGCGCGTCGCCTCCGAACTCGACGGCCGCCCCGGTGCGCAACTGGCCGACGCGGCCCGCGAGGCGTTCAACTCCGGAATGACCAATGCGCTGCTCGGCGGCATCGCCGTGGTCCTCCTCGGCGCGGCTGCCGCCGTGGCACTGATGCCGCGCCGCGCTCGACGGCGGTCGGACGCCTCAGGAGTGAAGGACCCTCGGGCTACGTCACGGTGAGCCGCGACCTTCGACTGACGCCGAGGACGCCCCAGGCCGGTCCCCAACTGCCCAGACAGGCAAGGCCCAGTGGAGAGGGAGGCCGTGACGCACGGCGCCACCAGGGTTCCTCATACTCAGCAAGGTTGGGTCTTCCGGGGCTGGTTGCCCGTCGCGGAGCCCCGACATGGTCACCGTGACGAGCCGGTCGACCGCCGCTTCGGAGGGCAGGGTGGAGCCGCGGTCAGGGCGTGGAGGCAGTACGTCGCCAGCTCGTCGGGTGCGATGTCGTCACGGAAGACGCCGGTCCGAGCGCCCTCGGTCAGCAGGTCCCGGATCACGCCGTGGAGCTGTTGCTGCGCTCGGACGACCCGCTCGTCCCGGTGCAGAAACACAGAGAGTTCGGCGCCGTGGTGCCCGCGGGGCCGGCGTGAGATGTGAGCGAACGCCCTCAGGACCGCCTCGAGTTGACCGCCGGGCCCGTCGACCTGATCCCGCACCTCCGCGAGCTGTCCCAGGTGTTCGGGGCGTCTGAGCAGAGACCCGACTTCGACGGATGACCCCGCGCGCCCGATCTGCCGCACAGTGATCCGGAGTCCACGGTGGCGTAGGAACGGCCGCGCATACCCGCTTCGGCTGAGAGGGTGTCTGTCGGCCTCGCGAAGCTGGGTCAAGAAGCAAGCGGTGCCAGCTCGGAGAAGGTCTTGCCGCCGTCACGCGATTCGTACACGCCTGTCATCGTCGCCGCGAGGATGTGGTCGGCGGTCACAGCGGTCAGCGCCTGGGGTTGCCCGCCGGGCACGGTCGTGAGCTCCTTCCACGTCTTGCCGCCGTCCGCGCTGCTGCTCAGCTTCCCGGACGTGTCGATGCCGAAGAGGGACTTCTCCGCGGGCCAGGACACAAACGCCTGCACCGGCTCGGCTCCCTTGGCGAAGGTGCGGCCGCCATCGGTGCTGGTGACCACACCCTGCGCCGTGGTGGCCAGCAGCTTCTCCCCGGAGGGGTTCACCGCGAGGTCGAGGGCCTCCGGCGTCGCCCGGTCGTCCCAGCTCTTGAGGTCTTTGCTGACCCGGATGCGGCCGCCCTCGTATCCGTAGACGGTGCCCTTGGCCGAGTCCAGGGAGTGGAAGTCGGCCTCCCCGGACAGGGATCGAGACGCCCATGTGCGGCCCGCGTCCTTGGTCTCGATCAGGCCGACGTTGCCGGGACGGTCGCTGCCCGGGGCGCCGTGTCCGCCGGCGATGAAGGTGTTCTCACCGGTGATCGTGAAGCCCATGAAGTCGTCTTTGCGGTCGCCGACGAGCTTCGGCTTCTGTCCCTCGGCCACGGTGTAGAGACCGCTGTGGGTAGCGACGTACACGCGTCCGTCAGCGGGATCGACACCCAGACCGTGCACATGGGACAGAGCCCCCGAAGACTGCGATGTACTCGCTGTGGCCCCAGTCTCCGAAGAGCTGCCTCCGCACGCGCCGAGCACCAGAGCGGCGACGGTCGCGCCCGCGACGGCGAGCAGGGGGCGGGCGGTGGGGCGTGCGGTCACGGAAGTTCCTCGGGTGGTACGGCGATTGGCGCTCAGGGCCTGCTGGCGGCGAAGAACGGCATGGAGTCCAGCGGGACGATCTCGACGTTCTTGCCGGTGCGGGGCGCGTGGATGGCCTTGCCGTTTCCGACGTACATGCCGTTGTGCTGGGTGCTGTTGTACCAGTAGATGATGTCGCCGGGTTGCAGGTCCGACTTGGCCACTTTGCGGCCGGCGTCGTACTGCTGCTGGACCGTGCGCGGCAGCGAGACGCCCGCCGCGCGCCAGGCCGCGCCGGTCAGCCCGGAGCAGTCGAAGGAGTTGGGGCCGGTGGAACCCCACTCGTAGGGCTTGCCCAGCTGCGCGTACGCGAAGTCGAGGGCCGCCTTGCCGCGGCCGCCGGCCGGGCCGTTGTAGGTGGCCGGTGTGTCGCTGGCGCCCGCGGCGACGTCCTCGCGCTTCTGATCGGCTTCCATCTTGGCGCGCTGGGCGGCCGTCAGGCTGTTCAGGAGCTTGCGGGCCTTGGCGAGCTTGCCCTGGACCTCGTCCTTCTTCTCGCCGGCCTTGGCGCGGGTCTCCTCCAGGGTCTTCAGACGCTTCTGGGCGGCCTCGCGCTCCTGGGTGATCTCGCGCTGCTTGCTCTGCATCGCGCTCAGGGCCTCGGCCTGCCGGTTGCTCGTGCGGTCGAGCATCTGGGCCTTGTCGAGGTAGTCGTCCGGATCACCCGACAGGAAGAGCTGGACGCTCGCGTCGACGCCTCCGCTGCGGTACTGCGCGGCCGCCAGCGGGCCTATCTCCCCGCGCAGCTCGTTGATCTCCTGCTGCTTGCGGGCCAGCCGGTCCTGCGCGCGGTCGGCCTCGCGCTGCAGCTTCTTCTGCTCCTCGCGGATGGCGTTGTACTCCTCGGTGGGGGCCTCGGCCTCCTCGTAGAGCCGCTCCACCTCCTCGCGCACTCCCTCCACGGTGGGGCTGGGGGCCGCCTGACTCTGCGTCGGCAGAAGGCTGACGGCGCCGGCGGCCATACCGAGGGTGGCGATCCGGGCGCGGCTGGGCGGTTTCGGCCGACGGTGCGTTCCCATCGTGGAGTGACTCCTCTGCGCGTCTGTGGACCGAGCGACGGACTCTGGTCGTCGGGCGACGCCAGTCAGCTTCGGCACTGTCCCCTGGACCCGACGATGGGTGCGGGTTGACTTCGCCCGCGTCCGGCGCCGCATCATCAAGTGAGTGAGAACTTAGTAGCTTAGTATTACGCCTCGCAAGTGAGTCCGAGTCGCAACAGCCTCAGGAGGAGCTGAAAAGTCCCGGCGTCAGCCGAGACTCGGCGGGCAGGCGATCAGCAGCGGCAGCAGAGGCACCGTCACCACCGCGGCGGCCGCGGAACCCCACAGGGCGGGATGCGGGGCCTTGCGAGGGCCGAGGACTCGCTTCAGGCGGATCAGGACGTTCTGGCCGCCCGCTGCCAGGGCGCCCTTCGGCGTGCGGGCCGCGGCCATCTCGTACATCGCCGTGGCCAGCACCTCGTGGGAGTGGCTGCGCAGTGCGCGGTCGTCCGCGATCATCTCCAGCAGGAGCGCCGTCTGCTCCCGCGCATGGCGGGCCAGCGGCAGCCACCGGAACACCGAGTGGAACGCTTCCACGGCGGCCAGGAACAGGTGGTGGCGGCCCGCGATGTGGGCCTGCTCGTGCTCCAGCACGGCGGCGAGCTGCTCGGGCGTCAGCTCGCGTACGGCCGCGTCGCTGATCACGATCCGGGGATCACGGCCGGGCAGGCAGTAGGCCGCAGGCACGTCGTACGGAAGGATGGTGGCGCTGAGCCGGGCCGAGTGGCGGCCCACCAGGTCGACGGCATCCCGGTGTTCTGTCCGCACCCGACGGGCTCGTACGAGATGGAAGACGAAGCTTGCGACCAGGGCGATCCCGATCACGGCGGGGATGCCGACGGCAAGCCGGTCGCCGATACCCGGGTTGGGCTGGGCCGTACCTACGTCCAGTCCGCAGGTGTGCAGCAGGCCCACCAGGCCCGCGTGCAGATGCTCGGCCGGCGTGGCCAGGCTGTACGCGGCCAGCGCGGCCCCGATCGAGAAGGAGACCGCCAGGGCGTGCCACACCGCTGCCGCCGGCGCGGGGGCCCGATGCTGCCAGCTGCCACGCAGCATGAGGCGCGGGGCGACGAACCCCACAGCCGCCGTGTAGCCGACCAGGGCCGGGGCCGCGTTCACCGTTTGGCCTTTTCCTGTCGTCCCGCTGTCCGCAGGGCCTTGCGCAGGGCGGCCATCTCGTCCTCGGACATGTTCGAGACGAATTCGACCAGCGCGGCCGGGCGGTCCTTGCTCTCTCCCAAACCGTCCTCCATGAGCGCGGCGGCGTACGCCTCCCGGCTGCGCACGGGTGTGTACAGCCAGGCGCGACCCTGCTTGCCCCGCAGCAGCCAGCCCTTGGAATACAGGATGTTGGTGACGGTCATCACCGTGGTGTACGCGACGGGACGGGTCTTGTTGATGTCATCGACTACGTTGCGCACGGTCGCCGGGCGGTTCCACGTCCAGAGGCGATCCATGATCTCGGCCTCGAGATCCCCCAGTCGCCGCATCGCCCCGACTTCCCTTCGCTGCCCAATACGTAAGGCCATAGTAGATGGCCACTGGGTCCGGCATTCGGTGCCACACCGATTTCTGTTCTCGCAGGCCGTCTCGCGGAGCCGAACAAGGTGTTTGCGAACGGTGAAGTCATCGGCCGTCAAGTGCGGTTGGCCGCATCAGGTGACTCTGGGGCCGTCATGTGGCTGGGTTCACTCGATGTTCTCCTGGGGCGACGCGCTGGAGCCTCGCCATCAGGTTAGGATCACGGTGTGATTACGGCCTGGTCTCCTTCTCGTATGCCACGGAGCCGCTCATCAGCGGCTCTGTGGCGTGTGCTGGGGCTGGGCCTGTTTCTCTTCGGCCTGCTGTATACGCATGCCGTCAGCCCTGACACGACGGTGAGTCACCTCGCCTCCGGCGAAAACGTTTCGGCGTCGGGCGTTCATTTCGAGCCGACCGCCGAGCACGAGAACGTTGCGAGTGCCATGTCGACGCAGGTGGCGGGTGCGCAGACGGACGGTCATCACGACGGTCACGGACAGCAGCACGCCGGTGAGATCTGTGCGGTCGGGCAGCCTTCCCAGGGGCCCGCTGTGGCTGTGCCCTGCCTGTCTCCGCTGAGCGCGGAGAGCGGCGACGAGATGCCCGGTTCCGCGCCCGCCCGTCACCCCACCGCGGCACGGGACTTCGCAGCCCCGAGAACGCAAGCAGCGGACTCCGCGGTTCTTCGTATCTAGGTCAGCGCCTTCCGAACTGGTCGACCCTTCGCGGGATTCCTGGACTCGGCCCAAGGCCGCGTCACGCCTTCTCCCGGCGACCGGTCTACGGCGTCTGACCTCCTGCGCACAGCGCCCCACAGCGTGGCGCGGGGACGGTCGACGGCTCTCTTCCCTCACCCCCCACCGATCCCTGCCCTGACCGGGAGCGTTCCCGTACGGGCAGTGACCGCCGCGCGGAGGACCTGTGCCGCCCACCCCTGCCCCTGCCCGTGCCGATGTCTCATGCGTACGCCCGCTCCGGAAGTGCCTGCTCGTCCTGAGCACGCTGAGCGCCCTGCTGTTCATGCTGCTGGCGTCTCTGGGCGATCAAGGCCATGCCCCGGAGTTGCCTGCTCGGTCAGTCGCAGCGTCGAGTGGAGCCCCTCTGCCCGCGGAGGGCGCCGACGGCGAGAACCTCGACCCGTCCAAGGCTCCCGACCGTTGCCACGATCCCCGCCTCGCGCAGGCCGTCTCCCCACAGTCGTCCCCTCGGGTTCCGCCGCCCCCCGTCGCCGCCCTGTCGCTGACGGGCGCCGCGGCAACTCCCGTGCGCCGGCCTGCCGGCGCCGTTCGAAGGCTGCTGCCCAACGGCGGCCGGTCCGCTCTCACCGTCATCTGCAGGTGGCGCATATAGGAGCCGTCTCGCGGGTCGGCCCTGGTCGCCCCGCCGCGCGGCGCGCCTTGGTCGCCGCACGAGATGAGCATTCCGCATGCGTCCCTGTCGAATCGATACGAGAGCGAAATTCATGCACTCCGTGACCAAGAGTGACCTCACACCCTCCGGCTCCGGCTCCGCCCTACGGGGGCTTGTCGGCAACACCCCGCTACTGCACGTTTCCCATCCCTTCACCGAGCCGGACCGCGGCTTCTGGGCGAAACTGGAGGGCTTCAACCCCGGCGGCATCAAGGACCGTCCGGGTCTGCACATGGTCGAGCGCGCCCGCGCCCGCGGCGAACTCCAGCCGGGCGCCAGGATCATCGAGTCCACCAGCGGCACCCTCGGCCTGGGCCTCGCTCTGGCCGGAATGGTCTACGGACACCCCGTCACGCTGGTGACCGACCCGGGGTTGGAGATGTCCATGACCCGGCTACTGACCGCATACGGGGCCCAGGTCAACCTCGTCTCCGAACCGCACCCGTCCGGTGGCTGGCAGCAGGCCCGCCGCGACCGCGTCGCGCAGCTGATGGCGCAGCATCCCGGCTCGTGGTGCCCGGACCAGTACAACAACCCCGACAACACCAGCGCGTACACTCCGCTCGCCCTCGAACTGGCCACGGAACTCGGCCACATCGACGTGCTGGTGTGCAGCGTGGGAACGGGCGGGCACTCCGCGGGGGTCTCCCGCGTACTCCAGCAGCTCTATCCGGACCTCAAGCTGGTCGGGGTCGACACCATCGGGTCGACGATCTTCGGCCAGCCCGCCCGCCCCCGCCTGATGCGGGGCCTTGGCTCCAGCATCTACCCGCGCAATGTCGCCTACGACAACTTCGGCGAGGTGCACTGGGTCGCGCCGGCGGAAGCGGTGTGGAGCTGCCGCCAACTGGCCGCCTCCCACTACGCCACCGGCGGCTGGAGCGTCGGCGCGGTGGCGATGGTCGCCGGCTGGCTGGCGCGCACGCTGCCCGCGGACACCCGGATCGCGGCGATCTTCCCCGACGGCCCGCAGCGCTACCTCGGCACGGTCTACGACGACGACTACTGCGCCGCCCACGGCCTGCTCGACTCCCCGCCCGCGTCCGAACCGGAGGTGATCGGCCGCCTGGACGAGAAGGAGGTCACCCGCTGGACGCGGTGCGAAAGCGTCATGGACCCGCTCACGTCGGCCGACTCGGAGCCGCGGTCCGACATGACCGGTCCGCTGGAGGCATCCGGCGGGGAAGCCGGGGCGTCCGTGGACAGCGACGCCGCCGAGCAGTTGGACGACATCGACGGGCTCGCGGAGGGCAACCGGTGAGGACGACCATCGCACAGGTTCGTACCTACGAGCGCAGCGTTCAGCTGTTGATGGTGAATCAGTTCACCATCAACCTCGGCTTCTACATGCTGATGCCGTATCTGGCCGCGTATCTGGCAGGTCCCGTGGGGTTGGCCGGCTGGCTGGTCGGACTGATCCTCGGCGTACGCAACTTCAGCCAGCAGGGCATGTTCCTGCTCGGCGGAACACTGGCCGACCGGCTCGGCTACAAACCCATGATCATCGCCGGTCTGGTGCTACGCATCGTCGGTTTCGCGACCCTTGGACTCGTGGAGTCCGTACCCGCCCTGCTGGCTGCTTCGGCCGCCACGGGGCTGGCCGGGGCGCTGTTCAATCCCGCCGTACGAGCCTATGTCGCGGCGGACGCGGGTGAGCGGCGGGTCGAGGCGTTCGCGCTGTTCAACGTCTTCTACCAGGCCGGCATCCTGCTCGGCCCACTGGTGGGCATGCTGCTGACCGGCGTGAGCTTCCGTGTCACGTGTCTTGTCGCGGCCGGGATCTTCGCTCTGCTGAGCATCGTCCAGATCCGGGCCCTGCCCGCTCGTCGGGGCGACGACGCCAAGCGCGGACAGGACCAGGAGGGCGTGCTGTCCCAGTGGCGGGGGATCGTGTCCAACCGGCCGTTCCTGCTGTTCTCGGTCGCCATGATCGGCTTCTACGTCATGCAGTTCCAGGTCTATCTCGCCCTGCCGCTGGAGGTGCGGCGCCTGGGTGGCGACGGGACCTTCGGCACAGGGGCGGTGGCGCTGCTGTTCGCCGTCTCGGGCCTGAGCACCATCCTCTTCCAGACCAAGGTGACCGCTTGGTGCAAGGCCCGCATGGAACCGGGCCGCGCACTGACCTGGGGACTGCTGACCATGGGGCTGGGATTTGCCCCGCTGCTGGTGGCCACCGCGGTCCCGGTACCGGACGGCGGAGTGGGGCTGTGGCTGCTCGCGGCCGTGCCGCCGGCACTCTCCGCGCTGCTCCTCGCGATCGGCACGATGATCGCGTACCCCTTTGAGATGGACACCATCGTCCGCCTCTCCGGCAACCGCCTCGTCGCCACGCACTACGGCCTGTACAACACCATCTGCGGCATCGGCATCACCCTCGGAAACCTGCTGACGGGTGCCGCGCTCGACGCCGCCCGGGCAGCCGGAATGTCCGCGCTGCCGTGGATGGCGCTGCTCGCGCTCGGCCTCGGCTGCGCGGCCGCTCTCTACGGGCTGCACCGCACGGGCCGCCTGGCGCCACCGGTGCGCGAGGCGCAACCAGAGTCCGCGGCCGCTTAACACGACGTTCTGTGCCGGAGGGGGCGGACGAGTTCACTTCCGTCCCCTCCGGCCGGCCGGCCACGCCCACTCGGTCGTTGGGCGACTGCGCCCACGGGCACAGGCACCGCCAGGCGCTCGCCCGCCCGTGCCACGGTCACCTGGCCCGGCACGTCACCTGCCGTTCGGGCGTACTTGCGCATCACGTCGCCGTCGCCCCCTGCGCCGGCGCGGCCGGTCACGGCTCCCCCGGAGGGGCGCTCAGCTCAGCTGTGTTTCAACGGTGTCAGTTGTTCGATGTCGTACCGTGCGCGCAATTCCTCGATCGCCGCACAATCCGGTGGGCCGGACCCGTCGAGGATCTTCAACAGCTCCTCGAAGTAGCGCTCGTGGTCCGGTGGCGGGGACGCTTGGAAGAACATCTTTGCCGGGCTGTCGGTCGGGTTGGCGAATGCGTGCGGGCAGCCCGGGGGTACGACGATGACCGTGCCGGGGGTGGCGCGTACGACGCGGTTGCCCGAAGTGGATTGCCAGCGTTGCCAGTTGTCGGGAGTGCGGACCCGCGGCTCGAAGGCGAGTACGTCCAGTTCGCCTTCGAGCACGTAGAAGAGTTCCTCGCTGCGGGTGTGGACGTGTGCGCCGACGTCGAAGCCCGGCGGTACGACCACCTCGAAGCTGGACGCCGTCCGCGAGTGCGTGCCGGTCACCTTGAACGTCACGTGCTGGGCCGGGGTGCGGACGGTACGGCCGTGACCCGGTGGCACCAGCAGGCCCTCGGCGGGGCTGAGCGCGGTCACCAGGTGACGGGCAGGGCCTCGGGCCCGCGGATCAGCGCGCCGCGCCGCCACGGCACCTCGTCACCCGAGACGGACAGCCGCAGCGTCGGGATCCGGTCGAGGAGCGCGTTCACCATCAGCTCCGACTCCAGCCGGGCCAGCATGCCGCCCACGCAGTAGTGCGGCCCGTGCCCGAAGGCCAGATGCGGGTTGGGGCCGCGCTCGAAGTCGATCCGGTCGGGGTCCGGGAAGACGTCCGGGTCGCGGTTGGCGGCCAGGTAGGAGACGTACACCGGGTCGCCCTTTCGGATGCGTACGCCCCTGATCTCGACGTCCTCCGTCGCGATGCGGGACAGGCCGACGGCGTTGCGGTGCGGGATGAAGCGCAGCAGCTCGTCGAGGGCCTGGGGGCGGAGCTCCGGTTCGTCGCGCAGCCGGTCGAACAGCTCGGGCCGGGTGAGCAGGATGAAGAACATCTGCCCGGTGTTGTTGGTGACGGCCTCGCCGCCGATCTGGATCGGGCCCGCCAGCGCCACCGCCTCCTCCTCGGTGATGTCGCCCCGGCCCACCGCCGCGCCCAGCAGCGAGGTCACGTCCTCGCCGGTCGCGCCGTGCCGCTCGGCGATCAGCTTGGCGAAGTAGACCTCCATGTCCTGCTTGGCCTGCTCGCTGGCCCGGGCGCCCTGGCTGGAGGAGAGGATCGACTGCGTCCAGGTGTGCATGGTGTGGCGGTCGGCGGCCGGTACGCCCATCAGCTCGCAGATGACGGTCATCGGGAACGGGGCCAGGACCCGGTCGATCAGGTCGGCGGGCGGTCCGTCGCGCAGCATGCCGTCGACCATCGCGTCGAGCGTCTGCTGGGCGCTCGCGCGCAGCCGCTCGACGCCCCGCGTGGTGAAGGCGGCGTTCACCGCTCTGCGCAGCCGTGCGTGGTCGGGCTTGTCGACGAAGCTCATCGCGCCCGGGGCGGGGATGAAGTGCGGTGCCAGCCGGGTGACTTGACGGCCGACGACCTCCGCGCGGCTGAACCGGGCGTCGTTCGTCACCAGCCGTACGTCGTCGTAGCGGGTCACCAGCCAGGCCCAGCCCTCGCCGTTGGGCAGCTCGATCCGGGTGACCGGGCCCTCGCGCATCAGCTCGGACAGGACGGGGTCGAAGTCCACCCCGGTCAGGTCCAGGGCGGGCCAGTGCCGTACCGGGGGAGCCGTCGTCGTCTCTTCGCTCATCGTCATCTCACGCCGTCTCTTCGGTCGGTCGGTGCCAGCGGCCCAGCGCCATCTCGGCCGTGATGCCAGGACCGAAACCGGCGAGCAGCCCGCGGGCCCGGTCGTGGGGGCCGCCCTCGTCGAACAGCCGGCGCAGCGCGTCCAGGACGACGGCGCTGGCGATGTTCCCGTACTCGGTGAGCGTCGCCCGGCTGAACCGGAAGGCCTCCGGTGCCACTTGGAGGAACTTGCTGAGGTCGTCGAGAATCCGCGGACCCCCGGCGTGGATGATGTAGAAGTCCAGGTCGGAGGCGTCCCAGCCGTGCAGGCCCGCGAGGTCCTGGAGGGCGGGCGCGAGCGGCTCCATCGTGGTCGGCACCCGCTTGTCCAGCAGGAAGTGGAACCCGGTGGCCCGGACGTCGTACATGATCCAGTCCTCGGTCTTGGGGATCAGGTACGAACCGTTGCGCTCCAGGCTGATGCCCTCGCCGCCACGGCCGCGGACCACCGCCGCGGCGATCCCGTCCCCGAACAGGCCGTTGCACAGCAGCGAGCCGACGCCCAGGTCGGTCGGCTGATAGCACAGCGAGCAGAACTCGCAGGCCACGATGAGGGCGTTGGCCTCCGGGTAGGCGGTGCAGAAGTCGTGCGCCCGATTGATCGCCGCGCCGCCGGCCGCGCAACCGAGCTGGGCTATCGGTATCTGGCGGGTGTCGCTGGTGAACTCCATCGAGTTGATCAGCCAGGCCGTCAGCGAGGGCATCATGAAGCCCGTGCACGACACGTAGATGATCACGTCGACGTCGGCGGCGAGGAGCTCGGCCTCGTCGAGCGCCCGCTGGACGACCGCCGGGACGCGGGCCTTCGCCTCGGCCTCGTAGACCTTGTTGCGCTCCTCGAAGCCCGGGTGCTTCAGCGTCTCCTCGATGGGCCGCACGATGTGCCGGGTGCGTACACCGGTGTTCTCGATCAGGCGGAGCGCGAGCGGTAGTTGGGGGTGGTCCGGATGGTGGGAGCTCGCCAGTTCGAGCGTCTCCTCCATCGTGATCACGTATTCCGGAACGGAGACCGCGGGTCTGCACAAAGTCGCCATGTGCCTGCGCCTTCTCTCGCCCGCCGGGGAACTCCCTCTCCACGGCGGAAGGGTGGTCCACCCACGATCACCCGGCCGGGCGGGGATATCGCGCCGGACTACTCCAGACCGGGGAACGGACCGAGGGCGTGGGACCCTGGTCGAAGGGCCCCGAGTCAGCCGAACCGAAGGAGTACGCGATGGCGCCGACGGCCAGGGAACTGCTGGAGAGGACCACCGGAAAGCTCGCTCCGGATCCGCACGCCAACCGCCTTCTGCCGCTGATCGCCCGGGGCGCGGCACGACGCGACACGCTCTCCGCGCTCGCCCTGGAGCAGCGCCAGGTGATCGCCGCGGACCGCCGGGCGTTCCTCCATCTGGCCGAACGGTCCACCGGTAAAGGGGCGGGCGCCGAATCGGAGCCCGCGGCGCCGGAGGCCGCCGCCTTCTTCGGGATGCTCGCGGAGGGTGAGGCCCTGGCCCAGGACCGGCTCGGCGCGTACGCCGCCGCCTGCGGCGCGGACGAGGCCGGGGAGTCGGCGTACGAGCCGCTGGAGGACTGCCAGACCTATCCCGCTTACGTGGCCTGGCTCGCGCTGAACGGCTCGCCGGCCGAGGTGGTCCTCGCGCTGAGCGCCAACTTCGCGGCCTGGGGCGGCTATTGCGCCGCGATCGCCCAAGCCCTGCGCGGACACTACGGCTTCGACGACGAGGCCTGCGGCTTCTTCGACTTCTTCGCCGAGCCCGCGCCCGAGCTGGACCGGAAGGCCCTGGCGGCCGTGCAGGAAGGGCTCGACGCCGGACGGATCGAGGAGGCCCGGGTGCACCGCTACGGCAGCCTGCTCCAGACCTCCGAGGCGCGGTTCTGGCACGCCCTGTGGGAGTTCGACCAGCGTCAGGCCTGACCGTACGTCAGACCTGCGGGCAGGTCTGACATACGGTCAGTCGGCTGTC
>NZ_JBFAHW010000153.1:0-22052 GCF_040654355.1 Streptomyces sp. NPDC050704
ATGTCGCCGTTGCCCATCAGGGCGTGGACCGCGTCGATGGCGAAGGAGCCCTGACTGGCCTCCATCATCCCGCCGAGCATCGCGAAGACCGCGTCACGGCCCTGGTGCTCACCGGAGAACCGGTTGCCGCCCGGCTGGTGCCAGACGATTTCCTCGGCCAGGAGCTCCCCGACCTTGGCCAGGTCACCCTTCTGGATCGACTCGAAGTACTCACGCGCGATGTCGACGTTCTTGCTGGTCATGACAACACTCCTTAGGCCTCCGGCATGGGAGGCAGTACGACTCACTGTTACAGCGTGGACGCGAGGTGCGACGTGCGCGACTCGGGAGGGATCGACGACGCCTGGTCAGGTTTCGGCGGCCCCATCTCCTTCGGAGGGTTCGTCCTGCTGCACCGCCATACTCACCACTGGTAACCAGGCACCTCAACGTGACCAATGGGCCGACGTGACACACATCACACATCGCCTCGATGTTGCCCGGAGGTTACACGGCCCCGACGTGCACGGCCCCGCTGTTAGCGGGATGTAAATACCCCCTCTCGGACGGCGTTTTCCGGCTGCCCGGTGTCACGGTTGGCGCCTCCACCGGAACTCACCTCGTGAAAGCCGCCGTCGGCCGCCACCGGCAGGCGAGCGGACCACGAAGAGAGGGATCCGAAGCCATGACTCAGACCGTGCCGACCAGTGGCCTTGAGAGCATCGACGCCGACGGCCTGGAAGCACTCGCCAGCAGCGCCAAGGCGGATCCGAGCACCGGCCGCAAGACGCTCAAGGCCGTGACCACCTGCGAGGGCGGCTTCCGCAACCTCACGCAGATCCGCACCCTGGAGCCGGTGCTGGTCTCGGAGCCCTGCCACCTGCTCGGTGACGACGCCGCGCCCAACCCCTCCGAGATGGCGCTCGCGGCCCTCGGCTCCTGCGTCTCCGTCGGCCTGCTCGCCAACGCCACCCAGCGCGGCGTGACCCTGAGCAGGATCGAGGTCGCCATGGAGGGCGACATCGACATCTCCGCCGTCTGGGGCGTCGGCGACACCCCGGAGGGCAAGACCCTCGGCTTCTCCGCCGTGCGCTGCTCCGTCACGCTCGCCGGCGACGCCGACGACGAGGTCCTCGGCGAGATCAAGGACAACGCCATGCGGTGGTCGCCGGTGGTCAACACGTTCACGAGCAACGTCGAGATCTCCTCGACCCTCACCCTCGGCTGAGGCCCGCCATGAGCACTCCGATCCTGCCCAAGTCCGAGGCCGCGGCCCTGGTGACCGCCGCCCGGATCCGCCGGGGCCTGACCTGGTCGGCGATCGCCGCCGAGATCGACAAGCCGGTCGTGTGGACGACGGCGGCGCTACTGGGCCAGCACCCCATGACAGCCGAGGACGCGGCGGCCGTCGCCGCTCTGCTCGGGCTCGGGGACGACGTCGTCGAGTCGCTGGAGCTCCAGCCCGCACGCGGCATCGACCCGGAGCTGATGAACGATCCGACGGTCTACCGCTTCTTCGAGGCGCTGTCGGTCTACGGCCCGGCGTTGAAGGAGCTCATCCACGAGGAGTTCGGCGACGGAATCATGTCGGCGATCAACTTCAAGGTCGACCTGCGGCGTCGCGCCCACCCCGACGGCGACCGGGTGGTGGTGACCTTCGACGGCAAGTTCCTCGACTACCGCTGGTAGCGCCGAGGCAGAGCCGGCGTACCGGACCGCTCCCCGACCATCTGGAGGACAGATGACCACCGTGCACGCATTCCCCGTCGGCAGCGTCGCCGACCTCGACCAAGTGGCCTTCGAGGCCCTCCTGGCCCGCGTCTTCGAGGGAGCCGACCGGCTGGACGCCGACGAGGCCGGCCAGGCCCGGCAGGTGCTGACGTGGCTGGCGCAGGCCGGTGCCACGGACCTGGGTGCTCCCGGCAACGCCGGCGGCGGGCTGCCGGCCATGGCCGAGGTGATCGGCGCCCTGGCCGCCCGCTGTGTGAGCTCCGCGTTCACGACGTGGGCGCACCGGATGTGCCTGGAGTACCTGCTCATATCCGGTACGCCGTACGCCCTCGCCCAGGCGGAACGGCTCCGCACCGGCACCGTGCCCGGCGTGACCGGGATGGCTTCGGCCTTCCGGGAGCTGGCGGGCTGCGGATCGCTGGAGATCACGGCGACCGCCACCGGGGACGGCTACGAGCTGTCGGGGCCGATCCGCTGGGCGTCCAACCTGTACGACGACGCGGTGCTGGTCACCGCGGCCCGCACCGACGCCGGCGACCGGATCGTCGTCGCGCTGCCGCTCGACAGCGAGGGGATCAGCGTCGGCCGTCCGTTCCCGCTGCTCGCGCTGGGCAGTACCGCGTCGTCCTACCTCAACCTGAACGACGTGAAGGTGCCGCACGAGCAGGTGCTGACCCGGGACTTCGAAGGCTTCCTCACCTCCGTGCGGGGCACCTTCCTCACCCTGCAGACCGCACTGTGCGTCGGCCTGGCAGGCACCTGCCTCGACAACGCCAGGGCCAGCCTGACCGGGGTGAACACGGTGTTCGCCGGGGATGTCGACCGGGCCACCGGGCGCCTGTCCGTAGCGCGCACCGCGATGCGTGACGTCGCGCGTCGCGTCGGATCGGGTAACCCGGCCACCCGCATGGAGATGCTGTCCATGCGGCTCGCGGCGGCCGAGGTCGCCACGGAGGCGGCGACCCTGGAGGCGAAGACCGCCGGCGGGCGCGGCTATGCCCGCACCTCCGGCGCCTCGCGGCGCTTCAGGGAGTCGTTCTTCATCCCGGTGCAGTCCCCCTCCGAGGCCCAGCTGAAATGGGAGCTCGCCCAGTGCCGGCCCTGAGCGCCGAGGTGCCGCGGGGCGAGACGCCCCGGGAGGATCCACGGTCGTACTGCCCGGAGGCGGCGGTGCTCAGAGGCAGCGACCCCGACGCCGTCGCGGCGCTCATCTCCGCCCACTACCCGGCGATGCTGCGCTTCGCCGACTCGCTGATACCCGGTGACCGGACCCTGGCCGAGGACGTCGTCCAGGAAACCTGGATCGCAGTTCTCAACCGGGTCGACACCTTCCAGGGGCGGTCACGGTTCCGCACCTGGCTGTTCGGAGTGCTGCGCAACAAGGCACTCAAGCTCGCCGAGCGCGAGCTGCGCCGTGCCCAGCGGGAGAGCGCCGGATTCGAGGAGACGGACCTGTTCGCGGAGCGCATGCACCCGGAGGGCCATCCGAAGGCCCACCACTGGTCCGTACCGCCGACCAGCCGCTTCCTGCCCGAGGAGTCGGCGATGTTCGCCGAGCTGATGGGCGTGGTCTCCGACGCACTGGCCCAACTACCGCGCAACCAGCGCCTGGTCGTGCTGCTGCGCGACGTCGAGGGGCTGTCGGCGGCCGAGACCCGCGAACTGCTCGACCTCGACGACACCAACCAGCGTGCGCTCCTCCACCGCGGCCGTGTGAAGCTCCGCGGCGCACTGGAGTGCTACCAGGACAAGAAGGGAATCCGGCCGTGACGACCGTACTCGACTGCCGCGAGTTCATCGGCATGGTCGACGACCTGCTCGACGCCGACGAGGAGACCTGGCAGGCCGAGGTGGTGCAGCACCTGAAGGACTGCCCGCCCTGCGAGGTCTACCTGGAACAACTCCAGGACGTACGCCGTCTCCTGCGCGGCATGGACACCGAGACGCTGCCGAACGATGACCCGCGGGTCAGGGAACTGCTCGACAGAATCGACTCCCGGCCGCGCTTCACACTCGTCGACGAGGACGCGGTGGGGCACTGGCAGCCCGAGGAGGTCATCGCGCCGCAGGCGCTCAAGGCCGTGGCCGGCGCCTTCCCCAGCGGGGTCACCGTGATCACCACGGCTCCGGCCGGGGAGCCGGTCGGGATGACGGTGAGCTCGTTCACCAGCGTCTCCCTCGACCCGCCGCTGATCCTGGTCTGCGTCGCGCGGACGGCGAGCTGCCTGCCGGCCTTCCGCGTCGGTTCCCCGATGGGTGTGAACGTGTTGTCCCGCGGCCAGGCGCAGGTGGCGAAGACGTTCGCCTCCCCGGTGGAGGACCGCTTCGCCACCGTGAGCCACCGGACCGGGCCGCACGGCGTCCCCCTCATCGAGGAGACCGCCGCCTGGCTGTCCACCCATATCGTGCGGATCTACGACGGCGGCGACCACGTCATCGTCCTCGCCCGGGTGCACGCCCTGCACCGGTCGTCCCACACCCCGCTGCTCTACCAGGCGGGCGCCCTGCACGACTGGACGCCGACCGTGGTACCGCCGTCGGCCGGTGACCGGCGGGCGGGCCGGAAGGACGGCACACCATGACGCCGAGACTCCGCACCGGCCAACTGGTGGCGCAACTGATCGACGTGTCCGTGCGCCGCGGCGACAAGCGGGTGCTCGACGGCATCTCCCTGTCCATCAACTACGGCCGGGTGCTGGCCCTGCTCGGCCAGTCGGGTGCCGGCAAATCCACGCTGCTGCACGTCCTCACGGGCGACCTGGCACCGAGCGAAGGGGAGATCGACTCCGGCGGGCACGACCTCAAGAAGGGCACCGTCCACCAGGCGCCGCTGCTGTTCCCCTGGCTGACGGTGCGTGAGAACGCCGGACTCGGCCAGACGTACGCCGCCAACAAGGACGTCCCCCCGGCACTCGTCGACGAGTTGCTGGAGCTCCTGGGACTGACCGCCGTGGCGGACAGCTACGCCGAGGAGATCTCCGGCGGCCAGGCCCAACGGGTCGCGCTCGCCAGGGCGTTGGCCATCGCGCCGGACGTACTGCTCCTCGACGAGCCGTTCTCCGCGCTCGATCCGCTCACCCGCGCCGAGCTGCAGACCTGGCTGCGCCGGCAGGTGACGGAGCGAGGCTGGACCACGGTCATGGTCACCCACGACATCGACGAGGCGCTCGTGCTCGCCGACGAGATCGTGCTGCTGGGCACCGGCGGTCGTATCGCGGACCGCTGGACCCACCAGCCCGATTCGCAGGACGACCCGTCGCGCAGCTCCGCCCGGCGGGCGGAACTGCGCGACGAGATCCAGGCGGCCTACCACACCGCGGCGAAGGAGCCGGACCATGTCTGAGAGCCCACGGCCCTCCCGCCCGTACTCGCGCCGGGGCGCACTGCGGCTCGGGGGCCGGGTACTGACCGGGGCCACACTCGCCGGACTGGCCGGTACGGGCGCGGTCCGCTCCTTCGCCCCCTCCGCCGCGGCCCACGGCGGCCTCCTGGACCGGCCGCTGCGCATCGGATACCTGCCCATCACCGACGCCGGTGCCCTGCTCGTCGCGTACGAGCGCGGCCTGCTGGCCGACGCCGGCGTCGACGCCGAACGCCCCGTGCTGTTCCGCTCCTGGGACAGCCTGGCCCAGGCGCTGACGACCGGTCAGGTGGACGTCGTCCACATGCTGATGCCGATGGCGCTGCAACTGCGGATCGCCAAGAAGGCGCCGATCAAGGTGGTCGCCTGGGGACACACCAACGGATCCGCGCTCACCGTCGCGCCGCGGATCACCGACGTCGCTCAGCTGGCCGGTGCGAAAGTGGCGATCCCGTTCTGGTGGTCGGTGCACAACGTCCTGCTCCAGCGGATGCTCGACGCCGCCGGTCTGAAGGCGGTCACCGGCACGGCGTCCGCGGCGGCCGGCACCGTTCAGCTGCTGGTGATGTCACCGGCCGACATGGTGCCCGCGTTGCAGACCGGTTCGATCGCGGGCTTCGTCGTCGCCGACCCGTTCTCCGCGATGGCCGAGGCGAGCGGGGCCGGCCATGTGCTCCGATTCCTCGGCGACGTGTGGAAGGACCACGCCTGCTGCGCCGTCACGGTCCGCGAGGACCTCGCCACCGCGCACCCCGAGGCCGCGACCGCGCTGGTCGCCTCCGTCGTCCGGGCCCAGCAGTGGCTCTCCGCACACCGCACAGGCGGCGCTCGGACGCTGGGGCCGACCGGTTATCTCCCACAGCCGGTCAAGGCCATCGACAAGGTCTTCAACCGCACCGCCGCCGCGTACCGCGATGTGCTGCGGCACCCGCCGTGGCAGGGCCAGCGGCTCGGCTTCTCCGCGTTCCCGGCGGCCAGTTACACCGCCTCGCTCGTGGAGCTGATGGGCCGGACGACGGTCGACGGCGACACCTCGTTCCTGTCCGGCCTGACCGGTGCCGCCGCGCACCGGGAGCTCGTCGACGACCGTTTCGTCACCCAGGCCCTGAGCTCCGTCGGTATCCCGCTGGTTCGTAACCGCAAGGAGCTGATCGAACCATGACCTCGCTCGTCACCGAGGAACCCGCCGAAACCGCCGAAGACGTCAGCGCCGGTACCGCGCCCCCGGGCCCGCGCAGCGGCCGTGACCGTCGTACCCGTGCCCGTGCGGGCACCGCCGTGGACACCCTGGCGCCGGTGATCGGAGTCGCCACGGCGCTGCTGCTGTGGTGGTTCGTCACCGAGGTGCTCGCCGCGACCGGCTCCATGCTGCGCGACTTCGCGCCCGCGCCGACCTGGGACGCCCTGGTCGCGCTGGGGCGCGACGGGTCCGTGTTCGACGACGCGACCAGCAGCCTGTGGCGGCTGACGGCCGGCCTGGCCCTGGCCGCGGTCGCCGGCGTCCTCTCCGGCGCCGCGATCGGATCGCGGCGGATCGTGGAGCGCGGCACCCGGCCGGTACTGATGTTCCTGCGCATGATCTCGCCACTGTCCTGGGCACCGGTGGCGATCAGCCTCTTCGGCGTCGGCGACAGCCCGGTGATCGCGCTGGTCGCGGCGACCGCGGTCTGGCCGATCCTGATGAGCACGGCCGACGGCGTACGCCGGATCGACCCCGATCACCTGCGCGTGGCCCGTGGCCTGGGCGCCGGCCGGTGGGAGGTCGTCCGCTCGGTGACGTGGCCCTCCGCACAGCCCTACCTGCTGTCGGGCATCCGGATGGCGATCGGCATCAGCTGGGTCGTGCTCGTACCCGCCGAGATGCTCGGCGTCACCTCCGGACTCGGGTACGCGATCCTCAACGCCAAGGATCAGCTCGCCTACAGCGACATCACCGCACTCATCCTCATCATCGGCCTCATCGGATACGCCATCGACGCCCAGGCACGGTGGCTGCTGCAGCCCCGCCGTGAGCGCAGGGCAGCAGCCCGGTGACCCCGGACCAGGCCGGCGCCCGCACCGACCTCCAACTCCTCGACGTCCGCGAGATCCACGAGTGGAACACCGGACACATCCCCGGATCACGGCACATCCCCATGGACGAGATCCCCGACCGGCTCGGTGAACTCGACCCCGGCCGCCCGGTCCTGGTGATCTGCCGATCCGGTCGCCGCGCCGACCGCATCAGCTCCTGGCTCGGCGGCAGAGGGTACGACGCCCGCACCCTCACCGGCGGCATCGTGCGGTGGCAGCGCGACGGCCGTCCAC
The DNA here is from genome assembly GCF_040654355.1 of Streptomyces sp. NPDC050704. Lineage (NCBI taxonomy): Bacteria > Bacillati > Actinomycetota > Actinomycetes > Kitasatosporales > Streptomycetaceae > Streptomyces > Streptomyces sp. NPDC050704. The sequence continues at coordinate 7,379 of NZ_JBFAHW010000153.1, forward strand.
TGGAGCGGCCCGAGGCCGTACGTCCCCTGACCGTCGAGATCATCGAGACGCCGGGCCTTGGCAACCGGAGCTACCTCGCCCACGACGGCCACCGCGCACTGGTCGTGGACCCCCAGCGCGACACCGACCGGATACGAAGGCTGCTCGACCGTGCGGGCGTCCGCCTCAGCCATGTGTTCGAGACCCATGTCCACAACGACTATGTGACCGGGGGGCTGGAGCTCGCGCGGTCGCTGGCGGCGACGTACGTCCTGCCGGCGGCCGAGAAAGTGAGCTTCGGGCGGCTCGGTGTGGTCGACGGCGAGGTGGTCGACGTCGGCAGCATGCGCATGCGGGTGGTGGCGACGCCGGGGCACACCCACCACCACGTGAGCTACCTGCTGACCGACACCGCCGATGACGAGGTGGCGGTGTTCACCGGCGGTTCCATGCTGTACGGCACCACCGGGCGCACCGACCTGCTGGGTTCGGAGCACACCGAGCCGCTCGCCCGGTCCCAGCACGCCTCGGTCCGCCGACTGGCCACGGAGGTGGCGGCCACGACCCGGGTACTGCCCACGCACGGGTTCGGCTCCTTCTGCGCGGCCACCCCGGCCGACGGCGAGGACTCGACCATCGGGCGGGAGCGCGAGCGCAACCCCGCGCTGCTGCTCGACGAGGATGCCTACGTCTCGCAGTTGCTCGCCGGGCTGTCCGATGTCCCGGCCTGGTACGCCCGCATGGCCCCGGTCAACCGGGCGGGCCCCTCACCCGTGGACCTGACCCCGCCCGAAACGGCCGCGCCGCAGGAGTTGCGCGCCCGGATCGACGCCGGAGAGTGGGTGGTCGACCTGCGGGACCGCACGGCGTACGCACGCGGGCATCTGCCCGGCTCCTTCAGCTTCGAGCTGTCCGCGAGCTTCCTCACAAACCTCGGCTGGCTGCTGCCGGAGGGCATGCCGCTCACGCTCATCGGCGAGACGGTCGAGCAGGTGGCCGAGGCACAGCGCGAGTTGGTACGGATCGGCGTCGACGAGCCGGCCGGTGCGGCCAGCGGCCCCATCGAGGCGCTCGCCGGGAAAACGGCACTGGCGTCGTTGCCGCGCACGTCGTACGAGGAACTGGCGCGGGCCCGGGAGCGGACCGACGTGCTCGTGCTCGACGTACGCCGGCTCGCGGAACACACCGACGGGGTGGTCCACGGCTCGGTCCCCATCCCGCTGCACGAACTCCTGGCGCGCCGCGGCGAACTGCCGCCGGACCGGCAGATTTGGGTGCACTGCGCCTCGGGCTACCGGGCGACGGTGGCGGCGTCCCTGCTCGCAGCACACGGGTACGACGTCGTTCTCGTCGACGGCAATCTGCGCGCCTGGCTGGACTCCGGATCACCGGGTGGTGAAGCAGCGCCATGACGCTGATGGCCACGCTCGTGCTCGCGCTGCTCGTCGGCGGCGCGCTCGGATTGCTGGGAGGCGGCGGCTCGATCCTGGCTCTGCCGGTCCTGGTTTTCGTCGCGGGGCTGCCGACGACAGCGGCGGTGCCGATGTCGCTGCTGGTGGTGGGCTGTTCAGCGGCCGTCGCGGCCGTGAGCCGGATCCGCGCCGGACACGTCCACTGGCGGATCGCGGGCATCTTCGCGGTGACCGGTGCGGCGGCGACGTACGGCGGCGCCCTGGTGAACCGCCGGCTCGAACCGCGCCTGGTGCTCGCCGGATTCGGCATCCTGCTCGTCGTCACCGGGGTGCGGATGTTCCTCGACCGTCCGGCGCGCCGTACCGGTTGCGCCGCGCCGGACGGAGGGACGGAGCTGCGCCGGTGTCTGCCACGCGCGGTGGCCATCGGCGCGCTGGTCGGTTTTCTGACCGGGCTGTTCGGCGTGGGCGGCGGGTTCCTCATCGTTCCCGCGCTCACGGTGATGCTCGGGCTGCCGATCGCGACGGCCGCGGGCACATCGCTGGTCATCATCGTGCTGAACTCGTTCAGCGGGCTGGTGTCCTGGCTCGGCCACGCGGATCTCGACCCGCTGCTGGCGGGCAGTTTCACGGCGTGCGCTCTCCTCGGCGCCGCCGTGGCCGCGCCGATGGGCTGCCGGCTCCCGGCCAAGCCACTGCGACGCGCGTTCTCGGTCTTCTTACTGGCGGTCGCGGGCTTCGTACTCGTCCGCGTGGCGGCCGCCTGACCCGCTCTCTGTCCGTGCGAACCCTGCAGGACCAGAACGTCATGGGGCGCGGTGCCGTCGGGTTCGACCTGGCGGAGTTCGACTGGGGTGCGTCGGAGCGGGAACGCGCCCGCGCGAAGGACGGGGCCTTCCCCGTGATCGTGGACACCGGTTGTCATGCGGCGGTGGCCAACGTAGTTGATCGTTGCTCGAAGGCGATTGGGCTGATCTGGCCGAGGCGGGAGTGCCGGCGGCGGGTGTTGTAGCGGGTCGCCCAGCGGAAGACCGCGAGGCGGGCCTCGCTGGCCCCGTTCCACCGCTTGCGGAGCGTCTCGTGGTTGACGCCCAGGTCCTTGGCCACCGACGCGTACGTCCCACCCGGGCTCGAGTGATACAGCGCGACGGCATCGGCCCGGAACTCAGCCGAGTACTTCGACGTCCCCAACGGGAACTCCTGTCCTATGGATCATCACGATCCAATGATCAGGGTGTCCACACTCAAGGGAAAACGCCCGACCGCATCACGGGCTCACGCCAGTACCGCGACCTGCGAGTTCAAGATGAAACGATCTCATTGCTCAGGTGGCAGTGTTCACGAGTTCGACGCGCCCCCAATGACCGCCGGTGGGATCACTCGGGCCAGCTTGTGCATGTTCAGTCATAATTCAAGCGATCTCCGAACGTCGGACCGGCGGCGATACCCCAACGTCACCATCGTGGCTTCCGCAGCTTGTAGGTGGGGTCGACGCGCTTCATGTACCCGGTGTCGTCGCGGGCGCGGATACCGCACGTGAGGTACTGCTCATGCAGCCGGGCGAGTTCATCGCGATCCAGCTCCACCCCCAGGCCCGGTCCGGTGGGCACCGCGACCGCACCCTCCACGAAGGACAGCACTCCAGGCTGGATGACCTCTTCGGACTTCCACGGCCAGTGCGTGTCACTCGCGTAAGTCAGGTTCGGGGTGGCGGCACCCAGGTGCACCATGGCGGCGAGGCTGACGCCGAGGTGGGAGTTGGAGTGCATCGACAGGCCCATGCCGAAGGTGTCGCAGATCCCGGCGAGCAGGTGCGAGCGGCGCAGCCCACCCCAGTAGTGGTGGTCGGAGAGGATCACCCCGACCGCACCGGCGGCGACGGCGGGCTGGACATGGTCGAAGGACACCACGCACATGTTCGTCGCCAACGGCATCGGCACCGCACGGGCCACCTCGGCCATGCCCGGGATGCCGGGGGTCGGGTCCTCCAGGTACTCCAGCACGTCGGCGAGTTCTGTGCCGACCGTGACCGAGGTCTTCGGGGTCCACGCGGCGTTGGGATCCAGACGCAGCGGTAGGTCGGGGAACTCGGCGCGTAGCGCCGTGATCGCGGCGATCTCCTCCTCGGGTGGGAACACCCCGCCCTTGAGCTTGATCGCGGTGAACCCGTATTCGTCGACCATCTTGCGGGCCTGAGCGACGATTCCGGCCGGGTCGAGCGCGGCGCCCCACTCATCCGGCTCCATGCCGGGGTGGCGGTCCCATTTGTAGAACAGGTACGCGCTGAACGGGACTTTGTCCCGCACCGCACCGCCCAGCAGGTCGGACACCGGCACCCCGAGCAGCTTGCCCTGCGCGTCCAGGCAGGCCACCTCGAACGGCGAGAAGACCCGGTCCGCGGTTCCCGACTCGGTGATCATCCCGGTCAGGCCGTGCCCGTCCGCGCCGGTCTGGTTCGACAGCGTCCGCGTCGCGACCGCGAACAGCTCGTTGAGCGCGAACACGCTGCGGCCTGTGATCGCGTCGGCGACCGCGCGCAGGCGGACCAGGTGGCCGTCGTCGGCGTAGGTCTCACCCAGGCCGGTCACGCCGTCGGAGGTGTGTACCTCGACGATCGTGCGGATCGCATACGGCTCGTGCACGCCGACGGCGTTGAGGAGAGCCGGGTCTGCGAACGCGACCGGGGTGAGCGTGACACCGGTGATCGTGCTCATGCGGCCGGGACCTCCTCGGTGAGCGCCAGCCCGGCGGCGAGGATCCGCTCCAGATCGACCAGGTGCTCTGGCGCCGGGTCCACCAGCGGCGGGCGTACTCCGCCCACATCCAGCCCGCGCAGCCTCACCGCAGCCTTCACCAGGGACACCGCATAGCCGGGAACCTTGTCGCGCAGCGCAACAAGGGGGTGGAAGAAGGTGGTCAGGAATCGGTCCACGCGCTCGGCGTCGCCGGCGTTCAGTGCGGCGTAGTACGCCAGCGCGACCTCGGGGGCGAAGCAGAACACCGCCGACGAGTACAACCGGACCCCGATCGCTCGGTACGCCGCAACCGTCGCCTCGGCGGTGGGCAGGCCGTTGAAGAACTGGAACGGCTCGCCCGTCTGGTCCTCGCGTACGGCAAGCACGATACGGGCCAGCAGGTCGAGGTCGCCGACGCCGTCCTTGAAGCCCACCACGCCGGGGATGCGTGCCACCTCGACCGCGCTCGCCACGTCGTACCTGGCGTTGCCGCGGCCGTAGACGATCAATGGGAGCGTCGTCGCCGCCGCGACCGCGCGGGTGTACTCGACCAGGCCCGCAGGGGGCGCCTGCACGAGGTAAGGGGGGAGCAGCAGCAGGCCGTCGGCGGCTTCCTCCTCGGCGATGGCTGCGAACCTCCGGGCCAGTGGCAGCGCGCCGCCGGTGCCCGCGATCACCGGCACGCGACCCGCGGTGACGGTGACCGCGGTGCGCACGGCGGTGCGGTACTCGTCGATGTCGAGCGCGTGGAACTCACCGGTTCCGCAGGCGATGAAGACCCCACCAGGGCCCGCCGCCACGCCGCGCTCGACATGCTTGGCAAGGGCGTCGACCGAGACCGCCCCGTCCGCGTCGAATGGGGTGACGGGGAAGAACAGGACACCGTCCAGTTCCATGGTCCGGCGCATCAGATCATCCTCCGAGTCGTGTTCAACGGAAACTCTGCATAGATCGGTACTGGAACGTGGTCCGGCAGCAGATGCTCCGAGCGGAGCTGTTGCCGCCAGTGACCAGCGCGACCAGGCCGGTGAAATCGCCGCTCACGCCTGCCCCACCTTCTGCCGCTGCGTGCCCAGTCCGCGGATGCCCAGCTCCACCACGTCCCCCGCCCGCAGATGCGGAGTGCCCGTCCGGCCGAGTGCGACACCGGCCGGGGTGCCCGTGTTGATGAGGTCACCCGGCTCCAACATCATGTACTGGCTCAGATACCAGACCAGGTAGGCGGGGTCGAAGATCATCTTCTGGGTGCTGCTGCGCTGGCGTTCCTCCCCGTTGACCGACAGCCACAGCACCAGCTCCGCCGGGTCAACGCCGTCTGCGGGCACCATCCAGGGGCCCAGCGGGTTGAACGTCTCGCAGGACTTGCCGAGATCCCACTGCGCCGAGAACTCCAGCTGGAACTCCCGCTCGGACACGTCGTGGCTGACCGCGTAGCCTGCGATCACCTCGACCGCGTCGGTGGGGGAGCCCAGATAGCGGGCGTGCTTGCCCACGATCACTGCGAGTTCGACCTCGTAGTCGGTCTTGGTCGAGCCACGAGGCACCAAGACCTCGTCTTCGGGCCCGACGACCGTATAGGGAGCCTTCAGGAAGACGACGGGCCGGGTCGGCACCTCGGCCCCGGTCTCGGCCGCGTGGTCGCGGTAGTTCAGGCCGATGCACACGATCTTGCCCGGCCGTGCGATGGGAGCACCGATGCGCTCATCGACGATGTCGATCTCCGGCAGCAGTCCGTCCGCGAACACCGTCCTGGCCCGCTCGATGCCGTCACTCTCGAGGAAGGGCCCGTCGACAGCCGATGTCAACGGGCGCAGGTCGTAGGCGCGGCCGTTCTCGGCGACCAGTACCGGTCGCTCGCACCCGGCTGGTCCCACCTGGATGAACTTCATGACGTGCCTTCCGTCCACGTGATGAATCCGTAGGTCTGGCGCGCGGTCCCGGCGAAGACCGCCTCGCGTTCGCTCGCGGTCGCACCATCCAGCGCGGCGCAGACGACGTCGAGCCAGGTCCCGAACGACGTGGCGTGGGTGAGTACGGGCCAGTCGGTGCCGTAGGCGCAGCGGTCGGCACCGAACTCGGCGAGCGCGTGTGCGACGTAGTCGACCGCCTGCTCCGGCCGGAACGGCGGGTTGCCGGGTTGCACCGCGATCGACGACAGCTTGCACACGACGTTGGTGTGCGCCGCGATCCGCGCGACGGCCGAGGCCCACTCGGCGAAGCCGCCGTCCTGCGGCGCGGGCTTGCCCAAGTGGTCGAGCACGAACCGAGTGCCAGGTGCCCGCCGCACCAGGAACTCGACCTCGTCTAGTTGCTCGTGCCGGACAGTGAGGTCGACGATGACGCCCGCCTCGCCCGCCCCGCGCGCCTCGTCCACGAACTCCGCCGCCGCGATCGTTCCCGGCTCGGCCAGATGCATGACGCGGCGCACGCCCGCCACCAGCTGCCCACCCGGCGCGTCCGTCCACCAGCTGGGCGAGGCCGGCAGCTGCTGGGCGACGATACGCACCGGGAACGGGCACAAGGCCGCCTGGTCGGCGAGCCACGCCAGCTCCGCGCGCGCGTCTTCTGGACGCACGGCCGCCTCGATGAACACGGCCCCCGCAAGGCCGACGGCGGTGCAGGTGAGCAGTGCGGCGTCAACGAGGTCGCCGAACTGTGTCCACCGATCGAGCCACGGGTACCCATGCCGGCCCCGGTCCCACAGATGGATGTGGGTGTCGACCACAGGCGTCCCGGGCACCCGGTCCAGCTGGGCCGGGCCGTTCACCGTGATCTGGGCGGAATACTCAGCCACCTAGCACCTCAGATGCGTATGTTTCATTTCGGAGAAGTGGAACGCCTTAAGGCGAAGCCTCACCAGACTGCCTCGTCATGGCAGGCTCACCGTAGCGGCTAGAAGGTCCACGTCAAGAGGCAAGCGCCCACCCGAAAGCGGCGGCGAGAACGTCTTCAGTTACCCGAGTGAACACCCTTGATGTGCGCTTGGTCACGGGCTACTGTGCGCTCCTGCCCCGCAATGTTTCTGGTTCATTTCCCATGGATGATCATCTATGGACCCAGTTGATGATCGGCAGGTGCTCGGTTTGCTCATCAAGGACGTCGAGGCGTTCACCGTCTCGGTACCGGCCCCGGACCCCCCCTACCGCTGGCGCGAGGGCCTGCGCGGTTCCGGCGGCGGCGAGGTCGGTATTCTCCGGATCCGAACTGACGACGGCGTTTGCGGAGTCGCCTCCGCAGCCAAGCCGGGGTCCGGCGCTGTGCTGCACGGCCTGGTGGACCGGGTGCTGCGGGACGAACTGATCGGTCAGGACGCCACGCGCCGCGAGTGGCTGTGGGAGCGGCTGTGGAACATCGACCGCACCGAGTACCTACCGATCCACCTCCTCGGAGTGGTCGACACCGCTCTGTGGGACCTCGCCGGCCGCGCCGCCGGTGTCCCGGTGTGGCAGCTGCTCGGCGGCTACCGCACCGCGATCCCGGCCTACGCCTCCACAGTCACCTTCACCAGCGTCGAGGAGTACCTCGACGTCGCCGACCAGTGCCTCGAACTCGGCTACCCGGCCATCAAGCTGCACGCCTGGGGCGACCCGGTCGCCGACGCCAAACTGTCGTTGGCGCTGCGCGAGCACGTCGGCCCCGACGTGCCGCTGATGTTCGACGGTTCGGCGGGCTTCGACCTGCCCGACGCGCTGTACGTCGGCCGTGCCCTCAGCGAGGCCGGATACCTCTGGTATGAGGAGCCGATCCGGGAGTACAGCATCACCTCTTACAAGTGGCTGGCCGAGCGGGTCGACGTACCGCTGAACGTGGCCGAGACCGTCCCCGGCGCGCACATGAGCGCCGCCGACTACCTCGCCTCCGGATGCGCGACCTACCTGCGGACCAGCGCTGGGCTGCGCGGCGGTATCACGGGCGCCATGCGGATCGCCCACCTCGCCGACGCCTTCCGGATCCGCGCCGAGGCGCACGGCAACACGATGGCGAACCGCCACCTGTGCATGGCCATCCCCAACACCACGTACTACGAGTCTCTGGTGACGAGCAGCCCGGTGCGCCGGGAGTGGGGCATCGATGGCAGCGGCCTCGTGAGTGCTCCCACCGACCCCGGGATCGGCCTGACGCCCGGCCCGGACTACCCAGCTGAACTGCAGGAATTCGTACACGCTGTCTGACAGTCGTCGGCAGGACGACCAGCAAGGAGCATGAGATGACACCCACCGAGTCCACGTCCGGGCGGAGATACGGCAAGCGCGTCCGTGGTCGGACGACCCTCGCCGTGCTGCTCGGCGTGGCCGCGCTGTTGGCGGCGGGCTGCGCGGACGCGACTCCGGAGTCCGCGACGAAGAAGCCGGGCGCGGCGTTCTCGCCGGTCGCCCAGGACGAGAACAGCGGCATCGTGGTGTGGGTGGACGCCACACGCCAGCCCGCCGTCGACGCCTACAAGAAGGCCCACCCCGACGCCAAGATCGAGGTGGTCACCTACAGCGGCGGCGCGGGCGGCTCGACCGACCTGCAGACCAAGATCAAGCTGTTCGACCGCACCGGCAAGGGCTGGCCGGACGTGGCCTGGCCCGGCATCCAGGACCCGAGCTGGGCGACCACCGGCAAGACGCCCTACGCCGCGCCCATCAGCGACCTGCTCCCCAAGGGGACGCTGGACAAGTACGCGGCCGGGGCACACGACCTGTGCACGGTCAACGGCAAGGTCTACTGCCTGCGCAACGACTTGGCGCAGAACATGCTCTGGTACAACAAGAAACTGATGGACAAGTTCGGCTACGCCGTCCCCACCACCTGGGAGGAGTGGTCCGAACTGGGCCTGAAGGTCGCCAAGGAGCACCCCGGCTACCTCGTCGGTGAGATCGGCAGCGCGGGCTCGGTCAACACCTACTTCTGGGGCAGCCGTTGCCCGATGAGCTCGGTGACGGACGACAAGAAGCTCACGGTCGACATGCACGACCCGAAGTGCACCCGCATGGCGACGATGCTCGACGACCTGACGGCCGCCGGCGCGCTGGGCAAGGTGAACAAGTTCGATACCGGCTTCGTCAAGGACCAGGCGAGCAAGGTGCTGATGATGCCGGGCTCCTCGTGGTTCGGGAAGGTGCTCTTCCAGAACACCTACAAGATCCCTGATGGCCAGATCGCCGCGGCCAAGCCGCTGAAGTTCGCCGACGACGACAAGATCTACACCGGTGCCGGCGGCGGCGGCATGTGGTTCGTGTCCTCGCACAGCAAGAACCTCAAGCTGGCAACCGACTTCGTCCAGTGGGTGACCCAGGACCCCGCGTACACCGCGAGCGCGGACACCTACCCCGCGTACAAGCCCGCCGCCGAGGGGTGGCTGACCGCGCAGCAGAGCTCGGGCTACTTCGCGGGAGACATCGCCCCGGCGCTGAAGGCGGCGGCGGACAGCATCTGGACCGGGTGGAAGCAGTCCACCGCCTTCTCCCAGGAGAAGATCTACGGCGAGGTCGTCATCCCGGCCGTCACCGAGGGCGAGACGATCACCTCGCAGCTCGACAAGTGGGAAACCGAGATCATCAACCGGGCCAAGTCCCTCGGCTACCAGGTCGAGGACTGACAGCGATGGCAAGCGCAACAGAACATCGCCGCCCCGGACGGTCACCGGTCGGCCGTAATCCCGGACGGTCGCGGGCAGACCACGGCAGCAAGGCGGCCTACGGGTTCGTCGGGGGTTACGCCGTCCTCCTGGTGCTCTTCGGCATCGTCCCCCTGGGCTACGCCCTTTGGATGTCGGTGACCAATCACAAGGGTCAGCTGGTGGGCCTGGGCAACTTCGTCCGGGTCTTCGAGGACTACCGTTTCCTCTCCGCGTTCGGCAACGTCGCCATCTTCCTCGTGGAGTGGCTGGTGACGCTGATGGTGCTCGTGATCGCGCTCGCGCTGCTGCTCCACAACCGCATGCGCCGCACGGCACGGGTGGTGCGGTTCCTCTACTACCTTCCCGGCGCCTTCGCCGGCGCCGCGAGCGTGCTGCTCTGGCTCATCCTGCTCGATCCCGTCGCCAGCCCGATCGGCCCGCTCTTTGAGCTCTTCGGATGGGAGACCTTCAATGAGGTCATCGCCCCGGACAATCTGCCGCCGATCTTCATGGTGATCGCGTTCTGGACCGGGGCGGGCTCCTGGATCGTGATCATGTACGGGGCGCTCAACGGCATCCCGAACGAGGTCATCGAGCAAGCGAAGATCGACGGTGCCAATGGCTGGCAGACCGCCCTGCGCATCCAGATCCCCATGCTGAGCCGGTGGATCGCGTACATGCTCATCCTCGCCTTCGCGGCGGGAACGCAGCTGTTCGTCGAGCCGCAGCTGGTGTCCACCGCCAGCGGCGGGCAGGTCTCCGACTCCTGGTCGCCCAACCAGCTCGCCTACCAGTTCGCGTTCGCCGCCGCCGACGTCAACGGGGCCGCCGCGATCTCGGTCTACCTGCTGGTGATCAGCCTCGGGTGCGCCGCGCTCGTGGTGTTCAAGGCCCGCCTGTTCGACAAGGACTGACACCGTGACCACGACACTCGACTCACCGAAGCCGTCCATCCGCCGTCGCCCGGGCGCGGCTCGCGGGGGCGCACCGCCGAACGTCGTGTCCGTGTGGCCGAAGATCGCCTGGGTGATCGTGATCGGCTTCTTCCTGTGCTTCTTCGTGGTGCCGATCCTGTGGCTCCTGCTGGCCCCGACCCGCACCGACCACGACATCGTCGTCGGCGCACCGCTGGCATTCGGGTCGTTCTCGGACCTGGCGGCCACCTGGGATCACGTGATGGAGTTCCAGTCCGGCGCGATCATCACGTGGATCGGTAACTCCGCCTGGTACTCGTTCGCGGGCATGGCCATCGCGGTGATCACCTGCATCCCGGCCGGTTATGCGCTGGCCATGACCAAGTTCCGTCTGCGCAAGGCGTTGCTGACGGCCACTCTTTTGGTCATGCTCATGCCGTCGGCGACTCTGGTGCTCCCGCTCTACCTGGAGATGGACGCGTTCGGGCTCGACGGAAGCGCGTGGTCGGTGATCCTGCCGTTCGCCCTCTATCCGTTCGGCACGTATCTGGCCTACACGTACTACGCGGCGACCGTCCCGGACAATCTGCTCGACGCCGCGCGAATCGACGGCGCCAACGAATGGCAGGCGTTCGTCCACATCGGACTCCCCCTGGCCAAGCCGGTGATCGCGCTGGTGGCGTTCCTGAACTTCGTGCACAGCTGGAACCAGTTCTTCCTGCCGTACGTCATGCTGCCGTCCAGCGGTCAGTATCCGGCGCAGGTCGGCCTGAGCAATCTGCTGATGACCTCGCCGCTGTTCAACTCCGCCACCGGCGTCTCGCACATCCTGCGCCCCGAGATAGCGCTCGCCGCGCTGGTCACGAGCGTGCCTGTGCTGGTGGTGTTCCTGTTCGCCCAGCGCTCCTTGGTCGAGGGCATGACCGCCGGAGCGACCAAAGGCTGACGGACGCAGTCTCCACCTTGAGCCCGACGTCAGGCCAACACGGGCCGTCACGTTTGGCGCAAGTCGTTCACATGGTAATGATTTATCTCCCAGCATTAACCCGGTTCGTTCTGCGATTTCGCTCGCTTACGGCGGCCTTGCCAGCCGTAGCGGATCACGTCTTGTCTCTGGACCACAGTGAAGGGAGCAATACATGCGCATCAGATCGTTGACCTTGGTGCTGGCGATGGTCGCCGCCACGATGGCCGCGTGGTGATCGGACCGGCAGTCGGCGCCGCCGTCACGTGCTCGTACCACGTCTCGCCGACCGGGAGCGACGCGGCGGCGGATACGCTCACCGCGCCCTGGAGGACCCTCAGCGGCGTGCGGGAGTGGATCCGCTCCGGCAGTCCGAACGCCGGTATGAGCGCCGATCTGGGCATCTGCCTGGGCGGCGGCCGCTATTCGCTGACGGACACATTCACCCTCCGGCAACGCCGACTCGGGGACCAATGGACACCGGGTCGTCTACACCGCCTACCCGGGTGAGACCCCGGTCATCGACGGCGGTAAGGCGGTGAGGGGCTGGACGAAGGTCGAGGGCAAGCCGTACTGGAGCGCGAACGCATCGACCTCGGCCGGGTACGCGCCATACTTCCGCCAGCTGTACGTCGACGGCGTGCGCGCACGGCTCGCCACGAGCAAGGCGATCGCGGGCACGGCGTCTTTCGACGACCCGGGCACGCCCTTCGCCAAGGACGGTGTCGTCTGTCCCGCAGCGAGCTGGAAGAACTACAGCAACCGCGGTGACGCCGGCGACCGGGAAATAGTCCCCCTTGAACCCGCAGCCTGCGTGGACGAGTCGGACGTCGGTGACTACCGTCCCGGTGGTGGAGAAGCTGCTGACGGTGACCGGAGCCACCGGCATCAGTCTGATGAACACCTACAACTCGAATGTCACCCACAACCTGGTCCACGGCACGGCCCACATGGGCATCCGTCAGCGCATGGGCGACGAATTCAACGTCTACGAGGGCGTCGACGGCATCGGCAACACGACGATCAGTTACAACAAGGTGCTCAACGCGGGCGACAAAAAGATGTGGGGGATGTACGACAACGGGGCGATCTACTCGTTCGGCGCCGTCCCGGGCGCGAACATCCACCACAACTAGTCACCAAGGTGACAACCCGCCTGGCCTGCATGAACGACAACCAGTCCTACCAGATCCGGTGGGACGACAACGTCGCCGATGGCGGGGTGTTCAGCGCCGCCACGGCCGTCCGGGCGCCAAAGTCGGTCTACGCGGCGCGCAACTACGCCACGGTCAGCGGCAACTACGCGAACTTCAGGAGCGGGCCTCCAGGGGCGTACGCGAACCTGGAAACCGCCGTGCCGAGCCAGAACCTCGCCGACTACGCCACGGTCGCCGGGACGTCCGGATTCCCCGCGAACCCGGACAAGCTCCGGGACGGCGTCACGGAGACCGACGAGGTCGCCGCGACCGGGAGCGAGGGATGGGTTCAGTACGACTTCCCGCACGACTACGAGAACCTGACGGTCCGGTTCCAGAATGACAACGGCGGCACCTGCATGGCCACGGCGTGGAAGGTCCAGCGCTGGAGCAGTTCGCAGAACGCGTGGGTCGACGTCATGCCGTACCAGGCCATCAGTACCTCCGGCCAGGTCGTTTACACACCGGCGTCAACCATGGCGACCACGAAGATCCGGCTCTACGTGAAAAACGGCAACGCCGGTGGAATCGCCGCAGCGCAGGAGTTCACGGTCACAGGCAAGTTCAAGCCGTGACCTCGGCTCGCCGGCGAGCTGTGCTACAGCGCATGCAACAATGAGACAACTCCACCCGAGCAATAAGCCATACTCATATGATGGTCCCGAAGTGCGGGACGCGGGTAGAGCCATGGGGGCGCCAGCATGACGGAACAGGAACTCCGGGACGACGAGTCGTACCGACCCGGGTACTCGGTCGCGGCCGAACGCATCATCGAGCACATCGAGCAGAACGGGCTCCGGCCAGGCGACCGCCTGCCGACCGAGGCCGAGTTCGCCGCCCTGCTAGGGGTCAGCCGCAGCATCGCCCGCGACGCGGTGAAGACGCTCGCCGCCGTCGGCCGGATCAGCACCCAGCGCGGCCGGGGCATCTTCGTCGCCGAGTCGCAGATGTTCTCCCCCGGGCTGCGCGGCCATTTCAAGCCGACGAACGTCGAGGACATCATGATGCTCTTCGAGTTCCGCGCCGTGCAGGAGAAGGCGGCCGCGGAGCTGGCCGCGACCAGGGCTGCACCCGCGGAGCTGATGACGATCGAGAAGGCTCTGGCGGAGTACGCGGAGAACGTCCCGACCCGCGACTACCCCAAGCTGGCCCGCTGCGACGCGCTCTTCCACTCCTCGGTCAACCGCGCCTCCCGCAATCCCTTCCTGCTCGACGCCGCCGACGCCGCGAGCACCTTGCAGCGCGAGGTCGTCGCCGTGGCCTTCGGTGGCTACAGCGGCGGCCCGGTCGAGCGGGCGCTCGAGGAACACACCGAGATCTTCAACGCCATCCGCCGCGGCGACGCCGCCGCCGCAGGCGCCGCCGCCGCCGCCCACGTTGACCGCACCCGCCGGGGCTACCAGGAGGAAATCGGCCGCCGGGTCTTCGGCTCCGATACCCGGTGACCTACGCGTGAACCGGTCACCGACGCGGCCGGGCGAGTTCCCGCATGAGCAACTGCACCGCGACGACCGACCTGGTCGCCGTCCGGCCGACTGGCGCTACGACTAGGGCGCGTACCGAGTCGTGATCAATGAGCACCGCGGCTTCCGGGCCGGGTGCCCCGTCGGGGGTACGGGGCCGGTGGTCTGTGGCTGGGCCGTGTGGGCGCGAGTGACCGGCAGTGATGCCGCGGGCAGGCAGCGGGGCCCGAGGGCCCCGGCCGTGTGCCGTCCGGGACGGTGTGTCAGAGCGTGGCGAGCCGGTCCACCAGCAGCTCGGTCCTGCGCTCGGTGTCCTGCGGCGGGAGCCGTCCCGCTCGGGTCAGGGTGGCCAGTCCGTGCAGGGACGCCCAGAACGTCTCGGTGAACAGCTCCGGGCGCACGCCGT
>NZ_JBFAHW010000154.1:0-21658 GCF_040654355.1 Streptomyces sp. NPDC050704
TTTTTTGTTTTAGGGGTTTTGCCTGACAGTGACTGGCGTTCAGACGTGTGGTCCCCGCGACAATGGCTCGTATGAGTCCCATCTTCCGGCGCACCGACCGCCGCACGGAGAGCAAGGCGCCGCGCGAGCGGCTGGTCACGTTGATCGGGAAGCCCGACTGCCATTTGTGCGAAGACGCACAGGTGGTGGTGGAGAAGGTGTGTGCTGATCTCGGCGTGGCCTGGGAGAAGAAGGACATCACCCAGGACGAGGAACTGCACCGCGCGTACTGGGAACAGATCCCGGTGGTGCTGGTGGACGGGGCGCAGCACACCTTCTGGCGGGTGAACGAGGATCGGCTGCGGCGGGCGCTCACCGCGAAGTAACCGGACCGTGGCCTGTCTCGGCAGTCCTGGAGGGCCGGAAAGTCACTTAGGATCGAGGGCGGTTGGGCCTCGGGGGGCGGGGATCGTGAAGGAGAGTGTGCGGCTTTGCCCCCAACAAGTGAGGAACGAAGGTGCGTGTGCGCCCGTTCCGTACGGGTGCGCCGGGGGCGCGTGACCCCGGTCACGTTGCCCGGGCAAATCGGACACCATCTTTGTGCACGCGTTCACAAAGACATAGCCTGCATTCGACGGGGCGGTCGGACGTGTGACCGCCTGCAGCCCCGCGCTACCCGCAGGAGCACCGTGGCAACTGGCCGAACTCACCGACCGGCGACCCGCAGCCGAGGGATTCCCGAGGCCACCGTCGCCAGGCTTCCGCTGTACCTCCGAGCCCTGACCGCGCTGTCGGAGCGCTCGGTACCCACCGTCTCGTCCGAGGAGCTCGCGGCCGCGGCGGGGGTCAACTCCGCGAAGCTGCGCAAGGACTTCTCGTACCTCGGGTCGTACGGGACGCGCGGTGTGGGCTACGACGTCGAGTACCTCGTCTACCAGATCTCCCGCGAGCTGGGCCTGACCCAGGACTGGCCGGTAGTGATCGTCGGTATCGGTAACCTCGGCGCGGCGCTGGCCAACTACGGCGGGTTCGCCTCGCGCGGATTCCGGGTCGCCGCCCTCATAGACGCCGATCCCTCGATGGCCGGGAAGCCCGTCGCCGGGATCCCCGTGCAGCACACCGACGACCTGGAAAAGATCATCGACGACAACGGTGTGTCGATCGGTGTGATCGCGACCCCCGCGGGCGCCGCCCAGCAGGTCTGCGAGCGGCTCGTCGCCGCCGGTGTCACCTCCATCCTGAACTTCGCGCCGACCGTGCTGTCCGTGCCGGACGGTGTCGACGTACGCAAGGTCGACCTCTCCATCGAGTTGCAGATCCTCGCCTTCCACGAGCAGCGCAAGGCCGGCGAGGAAGCCGCCGCCGTGGTCGAGGCCGAGGCCCTGGCGGCGAAGGAGTCCGGGAAAGGGCCCGACGGGGATGTCCCCGCCGTGATGCCGGCATGAGTCTCCTCGTCGTCGGGCTGAGCCACCGCAGCGCCCCGGTCAGCGTGCTGGAGCGGGCCGCGCTGTCCGCGGACGCCCAGATCAAGCTGCTCCAGGACACGGTCGCCGCCGAGCCGGCCACCGAGGCCACGGTGCTCGCCACCTGCAACCGGATCGAGCTCTACGCCGACGTGGACAAGTTCCACGCGGGCGTCGCCGAGCTCTCCACGCTGCTCGCGCGGCACAGCGGGGTCGGACTCGACGAACTCACTCCCCATCTGTACGTGCACTACGAGGACCGGGCCGTCCACCAGCTCTTCTCGGTGGCCTGCGGGCTCGACTCGATGGTGATCGGCGAGGGGCAGATCCTCGGCCAGATCAAGGACGCCCTCGCCACCTCGCAGGAGCTGCACACGGCCGGGCGGCTGCTGAACGACCTGTTCCAGCAGGCGCTGCGGGTCGGCAAGCGGGCCCACTCCGAGACGGGCATCGACCGGGCTGGACAGTCCCTGGTGACCTTCGGCCTGGAGCAGCTGTCGTCCGGTACCGAGGTGGACGCCTGGGCCAGGGGCAAGCGGGCCCTGGTGATCGGCGCGGGCTCGATGTCCTCGCTCGCCGCGGCGACGCTCGCGCGCGCCGGGGTGGCCGAAGTGGTCGTCGCCAACCGGACGTTCGACCGGGCCGAGCGGCTCGCGGAGATCCTGAACGAGCAGAGCGAACGGAACGAACAGGGCGATACGGACGTGCTGGCCCGCGCGGTACCGATGGAATCGGTGCCGGACGAGCTGACACGTGCCGACGTCGCCGTGTCGTGCACCGGCGCGACGGGCCTGGTCCTGACCGCGGAGTCGGTGGCCGCGGCGGTCGAGGGGCGGACGCCCCGGGCCCTGGTTTCGGGCGACGGGACCGGTCGTGCGGTGCCGGGCGGTGCGGGGCGTACGGCCGCTGCCGCCGGTGTGCGGGACGAGCTGCCGCCCACCAGTGTCGGTACCGACGAGAACTGTCCTCTTGATCTTTCCGCCGTGCAGCGCACCGCCGGGTTCTCCGTGCTGGGCGAGGCGGCCGTGGCCGGGATGGACGCCACCGAGCTCGAGCAGCACGCGGCCTGGGTGGACAAGGGCGCGGGCGACGCGGCGGGCCGGGCGCAGCGCTCGGCGGGCTCCGTCGCGGTGGACGAGGCGCAGGCACCGGCCGGGTACACCGCGGTGCTCGACCCGGCCGCCGAGGCCGACGCCATCGCCGCTCTCGCCACCGCCGCGGCCACCGTCGGGCGGGTGCCCGAGCGGCGCAGGCCCGAGCCGGTCGCCGAGGTGCCGCGTCCCACCCCCGTGCTCTCGCTGCTCGACCTCGCCATGCCCCGCGACATCGACGCCGCCGTGCACCGGCTGCCCGGGGTGCGGCTGGTGGACATCGAGTCCCTCGCCGATGCCTCCGCGGACGTTCCGATGGCCTCCGACGTGGACCAGGTGCGGCGGATCGTCTCCGACGAGGTCGCCGCCTTCGGCGCCGCCCAGCGGGCCGCGCACATCACACCGACCGTCGTGGCGCTGCGCACCATGGCCGCCGACGTCGTCGCCGGCGAGATCGCCCGCCTCGACGGGCGGCTGCCCGGGCTCGACGAGAAGCAGCGGGGCGAGATCACCCAGACCGTGCGGCGCGTCGTGGACAAGCTGCTGCACGCGCCGACCGTACGGGTCAAGCAGCTGGCCGCCGAGCCCGGTGGAGCCGGGTACGCGGACGCGCTGCGGACCCTTTTCGACCTGGACCCCGAGACGGTCGCCGCCGTTTCGCGGGCCGACGACGGCAAGAACGCCGGGAACTCCGGGAACGCCGGGGCCACCGGAAGTACCGGGAACTCCGGAATCACCGAGAACGCCGAGAACGCCGAGAACCGAGGGCGAGCATGAGTGAGCCGCTTGAGCCGAAGGGGCGGGCCGCACCGGCTGCGGCGCCCCCGAGGCGAGCAGACGAAAAAGGGGCGCTGCGGCTCGGGACCAGACGCAGCACGCTCGCCATGGCCCAGGCCGGGCAGGTGGCGGACGCCGTGCGCCGGGTGACCGGGCGGCCCGTCGAGCTCGTGGAGATCACGACGTACGGCGACACCTCCCGCGAGAACCTCGCGCAGATCGGCGGCACGGGCGTCTTCGTGACCGCCCTGCGCGACGCGGTGCTGCGCGGCGAGGCCGACTTCGCCGTGCACTCCCTCAAGGACCTGCCGACCGCACAGCCCGACGACCTGGTCATCGCCGCCGTGCCGGTGCGCGCCGACCCGCGCGACGTCCTCGTCGCCCGTGACGGACTCACCTTCGCGCAGCTGCCCGACGGGGCGCGCGTGGGCACCGGTTCGCCGCGTCGTATGGCCCAGCTGAACGCGTACGCGCGCGGCCATGGGCTGACGATCGAGACCGTGCCGATCCGGGGCAACATCGACACCCGTATCGGATACGTACACAAGGGCGAACTGGACGCCGTCGTGCTTGCCGCGGCCGGGCTCCATCGCATCGGACGGACCGGGGACGTCACCGACTTCCTCGCCGTCGACACCGTTTTGCCCGCCCCCGGACAGGGGGCACTGGCGATCGAGTGCAGGGCGGGGAACACCGCCCGAGACACCGCTCTCGTCGCCGCGCTCGCCGAGCTCGACGACCCGTACACCCGGGTCGCCGTGACCGCCGAGCGGTCCCTGCTCGCCGCCCTGGAGGCCGGCTGCAGTGCACCTGTGGGTGCGCTCGCCGACCTGCTGGCCGACGGGCAGATTGTCAAGGAAATGCGCCTGCGCGGCGTCGTCGGCACGACCGACGGCTCGACGCTGGTGCAGTTGTCCACCACCGGTCCCGTGCCCGAGACACATGACCAAGCAATGGCGCTCGGCCGTGAACTCGCTGCCGAGATGCTTGCCAAGGGCGCGGCCGGTCTGATGGGGGAGCGAGCACATTGAGCCCCACCACCCTTCCCGCCGGCCTCGAACACGGGCACGTCACCTTCCTCGGTGCCGGACCCGGGGATCCGGGACTGCTGACTCTGCGCGCCGTCGAGGCGCTGGGGAACGCGGATGTCCTGGTCGCCGAACCCGAAGTGCTCGACGTCGTCCGCACGCACGCCAGACGAAACGTCACCGTGCTCGACACCGATACGGGCCCGAGCCCGGACACGCCTCAGCTAACGGTGGTTGACGGCTCGTCAACTACCTCTGGCGTCCCCGCGTCGAAGGACGCGGCCAATATTGTCATGGAGGCCGCACGGGGCGGCAGGCGGGTCGTGCGTGCGGTCTCGGGTGACCCCGGGCTCGACGCGTACGCCGCCGAGGAGATGCTCGCCTGCGCCGCCGCGGGGGTGCCCTTCGAGGTGGTGCCCGGTGTTGCCGCGGCCGTCGGTGTGCCGGCCTATGCCGGTGTGCCGCTGCGCGACGCGCAGGGTGCCGACGTGCGGTTCGTGGACGCCCGTACGGCTTCTGGGCGCTGCTGGTCCGAGGTCGGCGCGTCCGACGGGACCGTGGTTGTCTCGGCGACTCTGGAATCCGTTGGGGCGGCGGCGGGGGAGCTCGTTTCCTCCGGTCGTAAGCCCGATACGCCGATGACGGTCACCGTGGGTGGTACCACGACGCGGCAGCGGACCTGGTCCGCGACGCTCGGGACCATCGCGCAGACGCTGAAGCAGGCCAAGGTGCTGCCCTCGCCGGAGGGTGGGCGGCCGGTGATAGCCGTGGTCGGTGAGCGGTCCGCTGCTGCTCAGCGTGAGCAGTTGTCGTGGTTCGAGTCCAAGCCGCTCTTCGGGTGGCGGGTGCTCGTGCCGCGTACGAAGGAGCAGGCGGCTTCGCTCTCCGACCAGCTGCGGTCGTACGGGGCCGTGCCGCATGAAGTGCCGACGATCGCTGTCGAGCCGCCGCGGACGCCTCAGCAGATGGAGCGGGCCGTCAAGGGGCTGGTGACCGGGCGGTACGAGTGGATCGCGTTCACTTCGGTCAACGCGGTCAAGGCCGTGCGGGAGAAGTTCGAGGAGTACGGGCTCGATGCGCGGGCCTTCGCCGGGATCAAGGTCGCGGCGGTGGGCGAGCAGACTGCCAAGGCGCTGGTCGCCTTTGGTGTGAAGCCTGATCTGGTGCCTTCAGGGGAGCAGTCGGCTGCTGGGTTGTTGGAGGACTGGCCTCCGTACGATGCGGTTTTCGATCCGATCGACCGGGTGTTCCTGCCTCGGGCCGACATCGCTACGGAGACGTTGGTCGCCGGGCTGATCGAGCTCGGGTGGGAGGTCGACGATGTCACGGCCTATCGGACCGTGCGGGCGTCGCCGCCGCCTGCGGAGACTCGGGAGGCCATCAAGGGTGGTGGGTTCGACGCGGTTCTCTTTACTTCGTCCAGCACGGTTAGGAACCTGGTGGGTATCGCCGGGAAGCCTCACAACGTGACCGTGATCGCGTGTATCGGGCCTGCGACCGCCAAGACGGCCGAGGAGCATGGGCTGCGGGTCGATGTCATGGCTCCGGAGCCGTCCGTGCACAAGCTGGCGGAGGCGTTGGCCGAGTTCGGGATGCGGCGGCGGGCTGCGGCGCTTGAGGCGGGGGATCCGGTTACTCGGCCCAGTGAGCGGCGGCCGGGGTCTCGGCGGCGGCGCACCACGTAGTAGCGACATGTAGTAGCGACACGTAGTAGTTCGGCGGCGCACCATGCGTAGTGGTGCGCCGCTTGTTGCGTTGTGGGGTCGGGGCCGTGGCCGGTACGTCGAGTCCGCCGCCTTCCGGGTGTACGGCTGTCTGTTTTGACGGGAGCCGTGGCTGGGAGGAGCTCTACGCGGCGGACTGCGACGTACCGGCCACGGCCCGCTCCCGTTTGTACGGCGGCTGTGCGGGTGCGTTCGGTCCCGGTCAGGCTGCCGGCGTCACCGTGTGGCCGAAGCGTAGGAGGTTTGCCGGGTCGTAGGTGGCCTTGGTTTGTCGGAGGCGGGTGTGGACCTCGGGGGTCCAGGCTCGGGCGCGGTCTGCTTCGTTGCCTGGTCTGCCGTGGATGTTGACCATGGTTCGGCCGGTGCCGTACGGGGCCATGGTGGCGTGGAGGGCTGTGGTTGCTTTCTCGATTGCTTCGGCGGTCTGGGGGTCGGTCAGGACGGCGACTGTCTCTAGGAAGTACTGCGCGTCGCGGGCGCAGACCGCGTCCTCGGTGGGTGGTGGGTTGGCCAGTGCGCCGCCCATGTGGCGGAGTTCGACCAGGAGGAGGGGGCAGTCGGGGGCTGCTGGGCCTACCTGGGTGAGGAAGGCGCGGATGGCGTCGGGGGGCAGGTCTCGTAGTAGGGCGCAGGACTCTCTGGCGGGGAGTGGGTCTTGCGGCTCTGCGTAGATCGTGTCCACGGCCGTGTAGTCCATCGTCGTCAGTGTGTCTACTGCTACTGGTACTGCTGTGCGCAGGGGGGCGATCAGGCGCTCGCCCTCTGCTGGGTCGCCGGTCCAGGCGAAGGCTATGCGGGACCAGAAGCCGCCGCGGAGGGGTTCGGGGATCTGGGGGAGTGGGGGCAGACGGAGGAGGGTGAAGGCCGTGCACATCTGGGGTGGCACCGTGTGCGTCCAGTTGATGTAGGCGGGGAGGAGGGTTTCCGCGTCCTTGCCCGCGCAGTAGATCGCGCCGCCGAGGATGCGGGACAGGGGGAGGAGTTCGCAGACCAGTGAGGTCACGATGCCTACGTTGCCCTTGCCGCCGCGCAGGGCCCAGAAGAGGTCTGGTTCGTGGGCCGCGTCCGTCTCGCGCAGGGTGCCGTCGGGGGTGACGACCTGGAAGGAGCGGACGAGGTCGGATGCGTAGCCGTAGGTCCGGCCGAGGACCGGAAGTCCGCCGCCCAGTGTGTAGCCGATCACGCCTGTGTCTGTTGATGTGCCGTTGAGCGCGGCCAGGCCGTGTGGTGCGGCCGCTTCCAGGACGTGTCGCCACTTCGCTCCGGCGGCGATCGTCGCGGTGCGCTGGTGTGGGTCTATTCGTACGTCGGTCATGCGGGTGGTGTTGATCAGCAGGCCGCTGTCGATGGGGAAGTTCGCGCCGTGGCCGGTGGCCTGCACGGAGACGGGGGTGTTGGTGGCGGCTGCCCAGCGCATCGCGGTCACTATGTCGTCGGCGCCGGTCGCCCCGATGACCAGGTCGGGGGTGTGGGGTTGGGACAGGTTGAAGCCGGTTACCTCGTCGGCGTAGCCGTCGTCGCCGGGGCGCAGGACCGGGCCGCGGATTGGGGAGAGGGAGAAGAGGGCGGGGATGGGGTGGGAGGTGGAGTGGGGGGTGGAGTGGGGGGCTGTCATCGTGTCCTCCTTGAGCGCGTGCGCGTTGCGCGAGGGAGGGAGGGAGGGAGGGAGGGAGGGAGGGAGAGGGAGGAGGGAGGGGACGGTGGCGGTTCTGTTCGGGAGAGGCCGTCGGGGTTCTTGTTCTTTCAGCTTGGACCTGTGGTGGGCGGGGCGCATGTGGGGGCCGCGGCTCCGACGCGGCGTCGGCAAAGGGGGGCCTGGGGCGGGCGTAGCGTAGATGGCATGACGAAGTACGGATCCTTCCCCGGTACGCGGCCGCGGCGGCTGCGTACCTCGCCCACCATGCGGCGCATGGTCGCCGAGACCCGGCTGCATCCCGCCGACTTCATCCTCCCGGCCTTCGTACGCGAGGGCATCGCGGAGCCCGTGCCGATCGCGGCGATGCCGGGGGTCGTGCAGCACACCCGGGACAGCCTGAAGAAGGCCGCCGCGGAGGCGGTGGCGGCCGGGATCTCCGGGATCATGCTCTTCGGGGTGCCGGAGGAGTCGAAGAAGGATGCCGTGGGGACGCCCGGGACCGATCCCGAGGGGATTCTGCAGGTCGCCCTTCGGGATGTGCGGGCCGAGGTCGGCGATGAGTTGATGGTGATGTCTGATTTGTGTCTCGACGAGACCACCGATCATGGGCATTGCGGAGTGTTGGACGGGGAGGGGCGCGTCGACAATGACGCGACCCTTGAGCGGTATGCCGAGATGGCTCAGGTGCAGGCCGACGCCGGGGCGCACGTGGTGGGGCCCAGCGGGATGATGGACGGTCAGATCGGGGTCGTGCGTGATGCCCTTGATCAGATCGGGCGGGAGGACGTGGCTGTGCTGGCGTACACCGTCAAGTACTCGTCCGCCTTCTTCGGGCCCTTCCGGGAGGCCGTCGCCTC
The DNA here is from genome assembly GCF_040654355.1 of Streptomyces sp. NPDC050704. NCBI lineage: Bacteria > Bacillati > Actinomycetota > Actinomycetes > Kitasatosporales > Streptomycetaceae > Streptomyces > Streptomyces sp. NPDC050704. Next base: position 8,556 of record NZ_JBFAHW010000154.1, read on the forward strand.
GTCGTTGAAGGGTGATCGGAAGACCTATCAGCAGGATCCGGCGAACTTCCGGGAGTCCATGCGGGAGTTGGCCCTCGACCTGGAGGAGGGGGCCGACATGGTGATGGTGAAGCCGGCGGGTCCCTATCTGGATGTGCTGGCCCGGGTCGCCGATGCGGTGGACGTGCCGGTCGTCGCCTATCAGATCTCCGGTGAGTACTCGATGGTCGAGGCCGCCGCCGAGAAGGGCTGGATCGACCGGGACAAGGCCATCCTGGAGACGCTGACCGGGATCAGGCGGGCCGGGGCGCGGAACATCCTGACCTACTGGGCCGTCGAGGCCGCGCGCATGGTGCGTTGAGGGCGCATCGGGAGCGTATTGCGGGGCGCGTTGAGGTGGGTGGGTGTGGTGGGTTGGTAACTCGCTGCGCATGAGTGGGCACTGAGAGTAGCGTTGCGGGTTCCCTTCACCTGAGCACACACCGGGAGACCCGTGGAACCCGTCTTCGCGCATGCTGACCGGCTCTTCGCGCTGCTTAACAGACTCGTACGCCGTCCCGGGAAGGGTGAGTTGCCGGGCGAGGTGCCGGACCGGGACGGGATTCCCGTGCTGAGTCTCGTCGGTGATCGGCAGGACTGGCTCGCCGAGCAGATCGGGTGGGCACTGAGCGCGGCGCAGCCGAGGCGCGTCCCGCACGAGCGCATCGACCTGGATGCCGTGTGGGGACAGGTCGTCGGCGGGCGCGGCGACCTGGCTCCGGAGTGGCAGCGGGCCGAACTGTGCCGAAGGGTGCTCGTCGACCTCGCCAAGGAGTATTCGTCAGCGCGTAACGGGTACGACAGACGCGTACGGTTCCGGCGGTTCGGCCTGGTCAACTGGCTGCTGGAGATGACCTGCACGGACGAGGAACCGGACTCCCAGCACGACCGGGACATGCTGAGCCGCCTGCGGGACCGGGAGTTCCGGCGCAGGCCGGTGTTCGGCTTCCTGCGCGGCCCGGGTACCGAAGTGGCCCTCCAGGGGAAAGTGCCCTGGTGGGCGTATGTCTTCGGGCTGTACGTGCTGCCCGTCATGTGGTTCCGGGCCTGGCGTGTGCTGGGCAGTGAGTACCGGTGGCTGCTGCGGCAGCCGTACATGGCGCCCGCCGATCCGGGGACCTTCGCGGGGTTCGCGTTGCGGCTCACCCAGCCCCGCTGGGGGCGCGAAGACCCGGAGCAGATCGGCAAGTTGATGATCAACGCCTTTCTGGAGGACCTCCGCGTGGCCTACCGGCGGCGGCCCTGGCGCCGTCGCGCCGCCCGGCGCACCGCCTACTGTGTGGCGTTCCTGAAGGGCGTGAGCACGGCCAACAACGGGCGGGCGCTGGTGCGTTCGTTCGTCGAGGTGCGCAATGAGACCGGCGCCTTCGACCCCTTGCTCCTCGTGACGAGCTGCACGGAGGAGGAGCACGACCACGAGCGGGTGCGAAGCCTGGCGGACGACCTGGGGCCGTACGAGGCGTGGTCCGAGCGGTTGAGGAGCGCGGGGCGCAGCCGCGGCACCGACTTCTGGTACCTGCCCGTACGGGTGCCCGGGCCGCTCCCGGCGGGACATCCCGATCTGGACGCGCAGAGTGAGGGCACCTCCGTGGCACGGCGGTTCACCGTGGGCCGGCCACCGGCCTGGGCGGGGAGGCTGGCCACCGCCGGTGCCGCCACCCTCGCTCTGGCCCTGGTCGCCGGAGGTGTCGGCTACGCGATCGCCGCCGAGCGGGATCGGGAGGAGCGGCACTGCGGGCTCAGCCGCTTCCACGCCGACGCCGGGACGCTGGAGCGGCGGAAGGAGACCGGGGAGTGCGTCGGTGTCGCCTCGCACGGGTACTCCTTCGGCTCCGACGACGAACGGCTGCGGAGGACTCTCGCGGTCATCGCGGAGCAGAACCGCGAGGCCGTTGAGCTCCACCGGGGACCGCCGGCCCGGCCCGTCATCACCCTCGTCCACATGTCGGCCATGTTCAGCGGCTCCTACGAGGAGCAGGCTGACTCCCTTTCTTATGCGCGTGAACAGCTCCAGGGCGCGGCGAGTGCCCAGCGGCGGCAGCTCGACAAGCCGGGAGAGGACGAGCCCGTGCTGCGGATCCTCCCGGCCAACGCCGGTTCCGGCATGCGCTTCGGGAACGTGGTCGCCCGCACGATCGAGCGGATGCGGCGCACCGATCCGACCATCGTCGGCGTCACCGGCCTGGACGAAAGTCGCCGGGCCACGGTCACGACGATCCAGGAACTCACCCGCGTCGGGCTGCCGATGGTCGCCACGACCCCGTCCGCCGACACCCTCGGCACCCACTCACCGCTCTACTACCAGGTTTCGCCGCAGAACCGGCGCGAGGCCCGGGTCGCCGCCGCGTACGCCGACCACCTCGTCGGCGAGGGCATCCTGAAGAAGCGCGAGGTGCGGGTCGTGTACTCCGCCGACCGGACCGACGAATACAGCAGGAACCTGGGCGACGACGCCGCCCGGGCTTTCGCGGACGCGGAATTCGACGTCGAGAAGAAGCCCTACCGGCCCTCGGGTGTGCCGGCCGCCGCCCTGTCCGGCACCCCGGGACCGAGCGCCGTCGGCGATCAGACCTGCGGTTACCGGGGGCTGGTCTTCGTCGCCGGGCGCTCGGAGGACTTCGAGTCGATGCTCTCCGCGGCCAACTCGACCTGCGGCTCCAGCAGCCCGCCCGCCTTCCTCGGCAGCGACGACGTGGCCCGCCTCGGTGCCGACCCGTCTCGGCGCGGCGACTATCCCAAAGTCCCGTACGAGTTCCTCGACTTCACCCCCGGCTCGAACTCGTGCGACGGTCCCAGTGACCTGTACGGCACGATGAAGGTCCTGTTCCCCGAGGAGTGCGCCGAGGCCGAGGACACCTCGCTCGACGGCCATGCCGCCCTCGCCTTCGACGCGGTGAACCTGTACCTCAAGGCCATCGACCGCCTCCAGGAGAGGGCACGTGACATGCCGCTCACCGCGGCCGCCGTCTGGCACGGCCTCAGCCGCATCCGCGACGACTCCCCGTTCGACGGCGAGAGCGGCCGTATCGCCTTCGGAGGCGGCGTGGCCGAGGGGGTCCCGGTCGACAAGCTCATCTCGATCCAGCGCGTGAAGGGGGCCGCGCGGCCGACCCAGGTCGGATTCTGCGGGCGTTGGGGGACGGAGAGCGAGAGTGGCTGGTGCCCGGAGTCGGAGGTCGAGGGGTTCGCGGTTGCTGCTGCTGCCGGCGTGCGTTAGGCGCTCCGGTGAGCGGGGGTCCTGGCGACCGGGCACTCCCGCTCAGGCTTCGGGAACGGCCCTGAGCAGTTCCGCCAGGCGGGAGAGGCCGTCGTCCGCGTGGCCCTCGGCGATCGACCGGTCGAGCAACTGCCGCATCGGCTCGAAGAGTTCGGTGCGTACGCCCTGGTCGGCGAAGGTGGCCAGGAGGTTCGGGAACGCCGCCTGGTTGACGGCCAGACTGGCGACGTCGGTCACGTGCTCGCCGGAGTCGATCGCCTCGGCCGTGCCGGGAACCAGGTTGTTCGTCATGGCCGTCACCCAGTCGGCGAGCAGCGGGGCGAACTCCCGGGCGCTGATGTCCTGTGAGCGGATCAGGGCGAAGGACTGGGCCATGCCCATCACCATGCCGTACATGCCCGTCAGCAGCGACAGGTCGTAGAGCGCCGCGAGGCCCGGGTCCGTGCCCGTCCAGCGGGTGCCGCCCAGGGCCGCGAGGGTCGGACGGTGGGACTCGTACGCCTGCTGGTCGCCGCTGTAGAGGATGTAGCCCGCCGGGGTCGCGATCATCTGCGGTACGGCCATGATGCCGCCGTCGACATAGGCGATGCCGTGCTCATCCGCCCAGGCCGCGAACTTCCTCGCCTCGACCGGAGTTCCGTTGGTGACGTTCACCAGGGTGCGGCCGGCGAGGGTCGTGGTGTGCGGGTGGAGGAGTTCCGTCACGTCGTCGTACGTGGTGAGGCAGACGAGGATCAGGGGGCTCGCGGTGATCGCCTCCGCCGGGGTGTCGGCGGGGGTCGCGCCCTGGGCGGCCAGCGGGCCCGTCTTGGACTTCGTGCGGTTCCAGACCGTGGTGGGGTGGCCCGCTCTGAGGAGGGCGGCGGCGAGGGCTGTGCCCATGAGGCCCAGGCCGAGGACCGTCACGGCGGGCTGTGACGAGTCCGGTGAACTGGGTGAAGTGGGTGAGTTGGGCGAGGTGGGCGAGGTGTGGGATGGCATGTCGACCATGGTGGTTCGGGGGTCAACTCGCCACAAGTACCCACTATTTGGTCAGGTACTCACTGTTTGGTAAGTGAGCCGGTGGTCAGCGTGGGTGTTTGTCCCGGTCGTTCAGTGGTGCGCCGCCGTACGGCTGTCGGGCGGTGAGCTCCTGCCACCAGGCCGTCAGGTCCTCGGGCCCCATCGACGGCCAGTCCGGGACCGCGAGCACCATGGCCTCGCCGAGACGCCGGCCGAGGCCGACCATGGCGCGGCCGACGGGGGCGCGGTCGGCCTCGTACCGGCGCAGCGCCTCGTCCCAGGTGTCCGACGCCTGTACGGCCGCCTCGAACGCCGTGGCGTCCTGCATCGCCTTGACCGCTCCCGCGCCGGTGTGCGGGCGGGCGATCGAGGCCGCGTCCCCGGCGAGCAGCAGGCGGCCCGCGGACACCCGCGGGACCTCCAGGTCGTAGATGGGCTGCACCAACTTCCGCTCCCGGGGCGTCAGTCGGAGCATCTGTGTCCAGTGCGGCGCCGCGTGCGCGCCGAGCAGGCCGGTCAGGTGGGCGATCAGTTCGTCGGACGCCTTGCCCGGCGGGATGCTCGTGGGGTCCTCGAAGTCGAGCCCGGGGATGTCGGCCGGCGGGCGCATGTAGTGCCCCCAGTTCACCAAGTCGCCGTCCCCGCCCGGGATGCGGTACGCCACACCGTGCCCGAACGGGGTGCCGACGAACAGGATGTCCGCCGGGTCCCAGTCGGCGGCCCGCGGGAGCAGCCCGGTCAGCAGGCCGGCCGGGAAGGTGCCGCGCAACAGCACGTAACCGGCGTACACGGGCCGTACGCCGGGGAACATCATGGCCCGTACCGCCGAGCGGTAGCCGTCCGCGCCGACCACCACGTCGAAGCGTTCCCGGTGTCCGCCGGCGAGCTCCACGACCGGCCCGCCACCCGCCTCGTCGTCCGTCACGGACACCACGGGCGACGCCGACCGGTACGCGACGGACGCGGGGAGCCGGCCGCGCAGGCCCTCCCACAGCGAACCCCAGTTGTGCAGGCGGAAACTCGACGGCAGTACGCCGATGTCGCGCCCGAAGCCGTCCGCCGTGCCGCCGTCACCCGCGCCCACCCACCGCTGGCGGCGCACCTGGAGGTACGGGACGCCCGGGCCGAGGAAACCGGCCGCCGCCAGCTCCCCGTACCGCTCCGCGGCGATGCCGAGACCCACGCCGCGGTCCGCCAGCCGGCCGGCCGTCCGCTCGAAGACCACCGCCTCCTGCGCGCCGGCGCGCACCGCGGCCAGCGCCATGGCGCAGCCCGCGATGCTTCCGCCCACCACGCCTAATCGTCCGCCGCGCATGCGCAGTCTCCTAGCAGACGGTCGAGCAAGCCTCATGGGCTCCTGTAAGGACAGGAGCCCATGAGCGCAGGATCGCACAGGTGCCCGACGGGATGGATACCTCTGCGGGGTCCGATTCCGTTACCAGGTGAGGGCATCGGCCATGGTCGACTGCCAGTACGAGACGCTGAGCTTGTCGTCGACATACACGCCCTTCGCGGGGAGCGACGGGCGGGCCGCGCCTTCCGTGTCCTTGTTGAGGGAGACGGTGAGGGACTTGGCCGTGTAGCCGTTGGAACCGCTGCCGTCCCCCATCGACAGGAGCACGCTCGCATAGCCGGACTCGCCCGGCGCCAGCGTGACCACCGCCTGCGGCTTGGAGTCCTCGATGACCGGCGGGACCGACTGGGCCTCGCCGAAGCGGACGATCGGGTAGCCGGTGAGGTTGCAGTTCTTCGAGCCGGTGTTGGTGACCGTGAGGAGGATGTGGTTCAGGGGGCGCGAGACCTCGGTGGCGGTCGTCCGGGTGGTGGCGCTGGAGCAGCTTGCGCGGGTGGGGAGGGAGGCCGGGTCCGAGCCCTTCGAGCCGGTCGAGCTCTCGGTGCCCCCGGTACCTCCGGAGCCGTTGGAACCGGTCGAACCCGTCGAGCCGCTCGAACCGGACCCGCCCGTCGAACCGTTGGAGGCCGAGCCCTCGGTGTCGGCGCCTGCGGCTCCCGCGGAGGTTCCCTCGCTCGTCCCGGGGGACGGCGTGGAGGACGCGGGCGACGAGGTGGCGGAGGACGCGGCGGACGCGCCCTCGTCGCGGACACCCTCTCCGCCGCCGCTGTTGCACGCGGCCAGTGTCAGCGTGGTGAACGTGATCGCGGTGGCGGCGAGCAGACGGGTGCGGGTGGTACGTGCGGACATGGTGAATCCCCCTGGTTTGTCACGGGTGTTGACGCGGGCCGCTCGACCGGGTGCCGGGAGCGGCGTGCTTGGATGGCCCAAGCTTGTGCGGTGATCCGTCCCGGTCGCCACAACTGCCGGGGGAAACGGGACGCTGGAATGCTCGCAACGGCTCTGACCTGGTGGAATGGTGTTCCCCTGGAATGCGTGTCTGGAACGTGGGGAGAGGGAGGAACGGTGGCGGGCGACGAGTTCTCGGAGCTGTTGGGACAGTTGAAGCAGCGGTCCGGGCTCAGTTACGGGGTGCTGGGGAAGCGGCTCCACATGAGCGCCTCGACGCTTCACCGGTACGTCAACGGGGATGCCGTACCGACGGATTACGCGCCCGTGGAGCGGTTCGCGCGGGTCTGCAAAGCGACGCCCGAGGAACTGGTGGAGTTGCATCGGCAGTGGGTTCTGGCGGATGCCCGGCGGGGGCAGAAGGCGGTCGGGGAGGGGCCGCCTTCCGGGCCTGACGCGGAGGCCGAAGCCGGGCCTGGGGATGGGAACGGGGACGAGGCCGGGCCCGGACCCGGGGATGGAGATGGGAACGGGGCCGAGGCCGACGTCGATGCTGAGGGCGAGGTTCCCGAGGTCGAGCGCGGGGCTCTGCCGGAGGCTCCGGTGGCGCGGCGTCGGCGTACCGTCGTCCTGGCCGGTGCCGCCGTGGCCGCCGCCGTGGTGTCGGCCGCGCTCGTGGTGAATCTCGTGCCCGGCAAGGACGCGGACGATCAGGGGAAGAAGCAGTCCGTGGGGGCCGCCTCGGAGTCCGCCGGGGCCGGTTCCGACGCCGGTGACGGCGGTGATTCCGGTGACGCGAAGGGGAAGTCGGCCTCGCCGTCCGTCTCGCGCGGCGGCAGTCCCGCGGCTTCCGCCTCCGCGTCCGCCACGCGCAGTGGTGGGGCCGGGGCCGGGGCGGCTCAGGACGGCGGGGCCGCGGCGGGGTCCGGGGCCGTGGAGGGTGCCGGTGCGCCCACGGTCGCCGTCAATCCGTACAAGTGGGAAGGGCCCTGCAGCCAGCACTACTTGGTCGACGACAAGCCCGAGCAGGTGCCTCCGCCGCCGGGCGAGCCCGATGCGCGCGGCTGGGTCAACGCGCTCGGCGCGGTGGCCGCCGGACAGCAGATGCTCGCGGTGACCGTGCAGGGCACCGGGAAGGCCACCGTCGTCCTGGACGACCTGCACGTACGCGTGGTGGAGAAGAGCGCGCCGCTGGCCTGGAACGACTTCGCGATGGGCGTCGGGTGCGGAGGTGGCGTGGAGACGACGTCGTTCGGGGTGAACCTCGACGCCGGGCGGCCCGCGACCTCGCCGAAGGCCGGACAGCGGGACTTCCCGTACAAGGTGAGTGAGTCCGATCCCGAGGTCTTCTACGTCTTCGCGGACGCGCGGGCGCACAACGTGAGCTGGTACATGGAGCTGGACTGGTCCAGCGGCAGCGAGAGCGGCACGGTACGCGTCGACAACCGCGGCAAGCCCTTCCGGACGAGCGGGAACGTGGGGCGGCCCGCCTACAACTACCCGCTCGGCGACTCCGAATGGAGCCGGAACGAGTACGAGCCCGAGATTCCCGGCTGAGGTGGTTCTGTTCCGGTCCCACGGATCTCACCTTGAAGGCACTATCAAGTCACCACGGGAGTTAGGTTGTTGCCCGTTGAATGACTCATTGAACGACCCGCTGACCGACCCGTTGAACGACGCGACTCTCCAGGGAGAGGCTTTATGCCCGGTGATGCTCTCAGCCAGGACCCCGCAGAGCTGAGAAGGAGGATCGACACCACCAAGGCGCATCCGGCACGTGTCTACGACGTCTTCCTCGGGGGCAAGGACAACTACCCGGTGGACCGGGCCGCGGCCGCCGCGGCACTCGCGGCCAACCCGCGCGGCTACCTCGACGTCCGGCACAACCGCGACTTCCTGCGCCGGGCCGTGACCACGCTGACCCAGGAAGACGGCATCCGGCAGTACCTGGACATCGGCACCGGACTGCCGACGCAGGAGAACGTCCACCAGATCGCCCAGCGCATCGCCCCCGACGCTCGGGTCGTGTACGTCGACAACGACCCGGTGGTCCTCGCCCACGCGCGCGCCCTGCTCACCAGCGGGCCCGAGGGCCGGACCGACTACGTCGACGCGGACCTCAAGAACCCCGCGCAGATCCTCGAAGCGGCCGCGAAGACCCTGGACTTCGACCAGCCCGTCGCCCTGGCGCTGGTGGCGATCCTGCACTTCGTCGAGGACGCCGAGGCGTACGGGATCGTGCGCGAGCTGGTCGAGGCGCTGCCCTCGGGAAGCCGGCTCGTGCTCAGCCACCTCACCGAGGACCTCAACCCGGAGAACGTCCGCGCGGTCCAGCGGACGTACACCGAGCGCGGGTTCACCTTCGTGCTGCGGTCGAAGGCGGAGGTCGAGCGGTTCCTCACCGAGAACGGCCTTGAGGTCGACGAGCCCGGCGTGGTCCCGGCCCACCACTGGCGGCCCGACAACGCGGCGCCCGCCCCCGAGCAGGCCGAGCCCGCCTACCTCGCCACCCTCGACGACATCGAGAAGGTCCGGTACCGGGACATCAGCGATGTGACGGACGCGGACATCAACGTGTACGCGGTGACCGGCCGCAAGGCCTGAACCGGACCAGGGACTCAGGACTCCGGACTCAGTCCCACCAGAACGTCCAGGCGCGTGCGCCGAGTACCTCGTGCTCGGCGTACGCCCGCAGGGAGTCGTGGACGCCCTGCGTGAGGGTGGCCGGGCAGAACGCGAAGTGCTCGGCGGCGATCGCCTCCGCCTCGGCCGGGGTCCGGGCCGGGGCCGCGACGGACACGGTCAGCCGGTCGAGGGCGAGCGCCACGACGCGTATGCCGAAGCGGTCCTCCCACGAACGCAGGACCGCGCACAGCGGAGCCACGTCGTCCGTGTAGTTGACCGGACCGACCCAGCCGATGGCGGCCGGGATGTCCGCGCTGCGGCGGGCCGGGACGAGCGCGAGCCGCGGCTCCGTCAGCCAACTCGCCCCGGCGGCCAGGGAGTCGGCCACGTCGGCCGCCCGAGTGTCCGGGCCGATGTCCGGATCGGCGTCCGGATCGGCGTCGGGACCGGTGGTCCGATCCGCGGCCGGCGGGACGGCCGCGGCCAGGCCCGGCCAGTCGGCGTCGTCCTCCGCCGCGTACTCCTCCCAGAACTCCGCGAGCACCTCCTCGGCGTCGTGGTCGCCCGGATACGACGCCAGGCCCGGGTCCAACTCCCACTTGTCCGGGTGCGGTTCGCTCCGGTCACCGCCGCCGACCAGGACCGGGTGCAGGCCCGCCGTGCGGCGCGCGGACGCCAGGCGCAACCAGTCGCCGGGGGCCGCGGGGGCGTCGGCGCGCCACATCAGCGGTTCGGACCAGGGGCCGTCGACCGTGGTGTCGAGCAGGGTCCCGGGCGGGAGGTGGAGACCGAGTGAGCGGCCGGTCGGGTCGGCCGCCAGCGTCGGCAGCTGGTTCGGAAGAATCGCCATGCCCGTGACTTTAGAACCCGCCACTGACAACGGCCCGTCGGCCTGTGGCTTTCACTCACCGGCAGCCCGCGCCGAGGCCCGTCAGCCCGTGCCGAACCACGTCTCCGCGAGCGCGTCCAGCGTCGGCTTCGGCGGCTTGGGCAGCTCGCGCAGGTACCAGGGCAGATTGCTGTAGACGTGCAGCAGCGTGTACGCCATGAGCGTGTGCGGGTCGAACGGAGGGCGCCCGTACGCCTCGTAGAACCGCTTCAGCAGCCGGGGCTGCCCGCACGAGACGTACAGGCCGACGCCCACGAAGTCGTACGCCGGATCGCCGATCATCGCCGGCTCGAAGTCGAACAGGCCCGTCAGGCGCCAGCCGTCCGGGTCCACCGTCAGATGCTGGCGCTGGAACTCGGTGTGCAGCAGCACGCGCCGCGCCGGGGCAGCCAGCGGCACCGAGCTCAGGAACCACGGGATCTGCTCCAGCCAGGCCTCCGAAAGACCCGCCTCACGCTGCATCTCGACCGCGTTCGCACGCTGCGCGTCCACGAACATGCCCCACTCGGACGGGCCGACGGAGCTCGCCAGCGGCGCCGGGTTCAGCGCGTGCAGCGCCGCGAGGGTCTCACCGGCCTCCGTGACGAGACGGTCCTGGTCCGCGGCCGGAATCCGCGGCCACGCCGCCTTGAGGCCCTCGCCGGGCAGCCGGGACATCAGGACGTAGTGCCAGCCGTTCTTGTACGCGCCCGCCGAGTACAACTGCGGTGTCGGCACCGGCAGTCGGCCGTACAGATGGCTCAGCACCCGCTCCTCGCGCAGGGCGTCGTCCCGCTCGAAGGCGGGGAACAGCTTCACCACGTGCGCGGCGCCGATCGCGTACACCGGCAGCGAACCCTCGTAGAAACGGGCCATCGGCTTCGGGATCAGCCCCAGGCGCTCGCACAGGTCCGCGACCGCGGGCCGGAGCAGCGCCTCGTCGTGGACGACCTCTTCCAGCTCCTCGCCGGTCTCAACAAGTGGCAGCATGACCGGTCAACACCGTCCGGACGGCAGAGGTGACGGAGAGGTGCAGTGCGGTGCAATGCTCATTGCGCTCCCGGCGTGCGGTCCAACAAGGCTCTGGATCCCCCGGAGTTGGGGTCTGCGCCCCGCAGCATCGCACACTTCGGGGTGAGGTCGGACACCTCACCCCAAAGCCGTCACGCGCAGCGACCGTCGGGGCGCAGGCGGGGGTTCAGACACAGGCTCTCAGAGGCGCTCGGGCGTCCTGATGCCCAGCAGGGCCATGCCCTGGTGGAGCGTGCGGGCCGTGACGTCGCACAGGAAGAGGCGGTTCTCGACCTGCGCCGGGGTGTCCGCCTTCAGAACGGGGCACTCGGCGTAGAACGTCGTGTACAGCGAGGCCAGCTGATAGAGGTACGCGGTCAACTTGTGCGGCGCGTACTCCGCGGCCGCCTCCGCCACCGTCTCCGCGAACCGGTCCGCGTGCAGGCCCAGCGCCCGCTCGGCCACGGCCAGTTCGAGCTCCGGGTGCGCGACCGGGCGTACGTCCCCGGCCTTGCGCAGGATCGACTGGATACGGGCGTACGCGTACTGGAGGTACACCGACGTGTCGCCGTTGAGCGACACCATCTGGTCCAGGTCGAACTTGTAGTCGCGGTTCGCCGACGTCGACAGGTCCGCGTACTTCACCGCGCCGATGCCCACCTGGGCACCCCGCTCGGCGATCTCCTCCTCGGAGAGGTCCTGCGCCTTCTCCCGTACGACGGCGGAGGCGCGGTCGACCGCCTCGTCGAGGAGGTCCACAAGACGGACCGTCTCACCCTCACGGGTCTTGAACGGCTTGCCGTCCTTGCCGAGGACCGTGCCGAAAGCGAGCTGTTCGGCCTTTGTGCCGTCGTTCAGCCAGCCCGCCCTGCGCGCGGTCTCGAAGACCATCTTGAAGTGCAGGGACTGGCGGGCGTCGACGACATAGATGAGCGTGTCCGCCTTCAGGTCGAAGACACGGTTCCTGATCGCCGAGAGGTCGGTGGCCGCGTAGCCGTAGCCGCCGTCCGACTTCTTCACGATCAGCGGGACCGGGTTGCCGTCCGGGCCCTTGACGTCGTCGAAGAACACGCAGAGGGCGCCCTCGGAGCGGACCGCGACCCCCGACTCCTCCAGGAGGCGGCACGTCTCGTCCAGCATGTCGTTGTAACCCGACTCGCCGACGATGTCCGGGTCCCGGATCTCCATGTCGAGCTTCTCGAAAACCGAGAAGAAGTAGATCTTCGACTCGTCCACGAACTTCTGCCACGCGGCGAGGGTCTTCGGGTCGCCAGCCTGCAGGTCGACCACCCGGCGACGCGCCCGCGTCTTGAACTCCTCGTCGGAGTCGAAGTGCGCGCGGGCGGCCTTGTAGAGGCGGTCGAGGTTCGACATCGCCTCCTCGCCCGACACCGGGCCGTCGCCGGAGGCGCCGTGGTCCAGCTCGTGCGGGTGCTCGTCCAGGTACTGGATGAGCATGCCGAACTGCGTGCCCCAGTCGCCGATGTGGTGCCGCCTGACGACCGTCTCGCCGGCGAACTCCAGGATCTGCACGACCGCGTCACCGATCACGGCGGAGCGGAGGTGGCCTACGTGCATCTCCTTCGCCACGTTCGGCTGGGCGTAGTCGATGACCGTCGTGCCCGGGTGGTCGGTGAGCGGCACGCCGAGGCGGCCCGTCGGGTCCGTGGCGCGGGCCGCCAGGGTCTCCGTGATCGCCCGGTCCGTGATCGTGATGTTCAGGAAGCCGGGGCCCGACACCTCGATGTCCTTGATCACGTCACCGGTGACGACGCGGTCGACGACCTGGGTCGCCAGGTCCCGGGGGTTGGCCTTCGCCTTCTTCGCCAGGGCCAGGATTCCGTTGGCCTGGAAGTCCGCCCGGTCGCTGCGTCGCAGCAGCGGGTCCGCGTCCGCGGTCTCCGGCAGGGCTGCCGTGAGTGCGGTCGCGAGGCGCTGGTGGACTGTGGCGGTTAGGGACGTGACCGAGGCCATGGGGTGGGTGCCGTTCTCCTCGTGGGTACTGGTGAATGGCCAGTATCCCACGGGGGTAAAGGGGTTTTTCGCCCCCGCCGCCCCTACCCGTCCCATCCTTCTGGGGCTCCGCCCCAGACCCCGAGGGGGTGGGTTGTCGGGTGCGG
>NZ_JBFAHW010000155.1:0-21557 GCF_040654355.1 Streptomyces sp. NPDC050704
CAGCGGGCGAGTGGGGCCTGAGGTTCAGACCCCGCCCGGCGCTGGCGGGCCTGTTTTTTTAGGGGCGCGGGGAACTGCGCACCCAGCCCCCACCGGCCCGCAGTGATCACACCGTCCCAAGCCCCCGGTCTTTGGTCTTTTAAGGGGCGCGGGGAACTGCGCGACAAGCCCCCACCGGCCCGCAGCCCAATACGGCCAAACCCGCGGAGCGAACCGGCCCCGGTAAGGTCGTTGGCGTGATCGAATTCGTTCGGAACGTCCGGTTGTGGTTCGCGCCCGAGCGGATCAAGGAAGAGGGCGGCACACCCGACTACCGGTTCTCGCTGGCGAACGAGCGAACGTTCCTGGCCTGGCTGCGCACCTCGCTCGCCCTGATCGGCGGCGGTTTCGCCGTGGATCAGTTCCTGCCGGATCTGCGGTGGGCCTGGCGGGCGGGCCTGGCCCTGGGCCTGCTGGCCGCCGGGGCACTGTGCGCGCTGCGGGCGGTGAATCACTGGGTGCGCTGCGAGCGGGCGATGCGCAGGGGAGAAGATCTGCCGGTGTCCCGCTTCCCGGCGCTGCTGAGCATCGGCGTGGCCGTCGTGGCCATCGCGATGGTGGTGGTCGTGCTCTTCGGGTGGGAAGGGTGACGGGACTCGTCGAGGGCTCGGGGCCCGCCCGGGACCCCGGGCTGCAGCCGGAGCGTACGAGGCTTGCGTGGCGGCGTACGACATTGGCGAGCACCGTGGTCGCCGTGCTCGCCGGGAAGTCGGCGCTGCAGGATGGGCCGAGCGCGGCGCGGTTCGTGGTGGGGGCGCTGTGCTGTGTGCTGTGGCTGGGATTCCTCGCCGTTGCCCATCGCCGGATCCGTGCGCTGGCCCTGGCCGAGCCCCCGGCGGCTCTCACGCCGAGGCACGCGAGCACCACCGTCCTCTGCACGGTCGCGCTGGCCGTCTGTGCGGCGGTCCTCGTCGTCTCCTGAGGAGCCGCACCCGGGCGTCTTCCCATCCTTCGTCCCTCTGGGGTATCCGGATACCGCACCGTCCGGTTTGGGCGGATACATTGGGGTTTATGCGGCTAGTCTGACCGCCGTCATCCCCCGCACCCCGAAGGTGAGCATCATGACCACGCTCCACCAGGAACACCCCGTCCACGAGCACACGCACGGCCCGGCCTGCGGGCACACCCAGGTGCCGCACGGCGACCACGTCGACTACGCGCACGACGGCCACCTGCACCGGCCGCACTCCGGGCACTGGGACGAGTGCGAGCCGAGCGGGCACGTCGCCCATGACGGGCACGGCCACGAGCACGGCAAGGACTGCGGACACCCTGCGGTGACGCACGGCGACCACGTGGACTACGTTCATGACGGTCACCGCCATGCCAGTCACGACGGGCACTGGGACGACCACTAGACGACCGCCGGGCGCGCATCGAAGCCAGGAGAACCCCCCGAGTCGTCCACGGCGACTCGGGGGGTTCTTCGCGGTCGAGACGGCGGTCACGTTTTGCCGCTGCACTGGACTGCATACCGACCGGTCGGCATCATGTGAGGGTCCCGATTCCGGCGTACGGAGGAAACACGATGAGCCCAGACCACCCGCCAGGTCTCGATCTCGAACGGCTGCGCGGCCTGCTCGACAGCGAGCGGCCGGGACTGGTCCGGGGCCCGCTGACCGGCCGGCTGATCGAGGGCGGACGGTCGAACCTCACGTACGCGGTATCGGACGGTGCCGGCACATGGGTCGTACGGCGGCCTCCGCTGGGGCATGTGCTGGCCACGGCGCACGACATGAAGCGCGAGCACCGGGTGATCAGCGCGCTGTACCCGACGGCCGTGCCCGTGCCGCGTACTCAGCTGCTGTGCGAGGACAAGGACGTGCTGGGCGCGCCCTTCTACGTCATGGACTTCGTGGAGGGCACGCCCTACCGGACCGCCGAGCAGCTCGCGCCGCTCGGTCCCGAGCGCACCCGGGCGGCGGTGCTCGGACTCGTGGACACGCTGGTAGAGCTGCACGCGGTGGACCCCGCCGAGGTGGGCTTGGCGGACTTCGGGCGTCCTGAAGGCTTCCTTGACCGTCAACTGCGGCGCTGGGGCAAGCAGTTGGACGCGTCCCGCAATCGTGAGCTGGCCGGGATCGACGAGTTGCACGCCGCGCTGGGACGCGAGCTGCCGCACTCCCCCACCGCCACCGTCGTGCACGGCGACTACCGGCTCGACAACGTGCTGATCGGCGAGGGTGACCGGATCACGGCGATCCTCGACTGGGAGATGTCCACGCTGGGCGATCCGCTCACCGACCTGGGGCTGCTGGTGATGTACAGCATCCCGCTGGGCCTGCCCGACTCGCCCGTCTCCACGACCGCCAGGGCCGCCGGGCACCCGGAGCCCGCCGAGCTGATCGAGCGGTACGCCGCGCGCTCGGGGCGCGACGTGTCCGCCGTCGCCTGGTACACGGCGTTCGCCTGGTTCAAGCTCGCCGTAATCCTGGAGGGCATCCACTACCGCTACACGCTGGGCCAGACGGTCGGCGCGGGTTTCGACCGCATCGGCGACCTGGTCCCCGTCTTCATCGAGCACGGCCTGACCACCCTTCAGGAAGGCTGACCGGATCATGGACTTCGCTTTCGACGCACGCACCGAAGAACTGCGCGCCAGGCTTCTCGCCTTCATGGACGAGTACGTCTATCCGGCGGAGGCCGTCGCCGAGGAGCAGCGCGGCCGGCTCGCGTCGCCCTGGGACACCCCTGCCGTGGTCGGGGAGTTGAAGGCCGAGGCCCGCCGTCAGGGCCTGTGGAACCTCTTCCTGCCGGACTCCGAGTACGGGGCCGGGCTGACGAACCTCCAGTACGCGCCGCTCGCCGAAATCACCGGCCGCAGCCCGCAGTTGGCGCCGACCGCGCTGAACTGCGCGGCGCCCGACACCGGCAACATGGAGGTGCTCACCCAGTTCGGCGACGAGCGGCAGAAGAAGCAGTGGCTGGAGCCGCTGCTGGCCGGTGAGATCCGCTCGGCGTTCGCGATGACCGAGCCCGAGGTGGCCTCGTCCGACGCCACGAACATCACCACGCTGATCGAGCGGGACGGTGACGAGTACGTCGTCAGCGGTCGCAAGTGGTACATCTCCGGGGCGATGAACCCGGACTGCAAGATCTTCATCGTGATGGGCAAGACCGACCCGGGCGGTGCCGACATCCGCCGCCAGCAGTCGATGGTGCTCGTCCCGCGTGACACGCCTGGGGTCGAGATCAAGCGCGCCATGCAGGTCTACGGCTACGAGGACCACTCCCACGGCGGGCACGCGGAGGTGGTCTTCGACGGCGCGCGGGTGCCGGCCTCGAACCTCGTCGGTGAGGAGGGCGGCGGTTTCGCCATCGCCCAGGCGCGGCTCGGTCCTGGCCGGATCCACCACTGCATGCGGCTGATCGGCATGGCCGAGCGGGCGATCGAGCTGATGTGCCGGCGTGCGGTGTCCAGGAACGCCTTCGGCAAGGCGCTCGCCCAGCAGGGCGTCGTCCACAACTGGATCGCGGACGCGCGCGTCTCCGTCGAGCAGCTCCGGCTGCTGGTGCTGAAGACGGCCTGGATGATGGACACCGTCGGCAACAGGGGTGCCCACACGGAGATCCAGGCCATCAAGATCGCCACACCCCGGACGGTCGTCGACATCATCGACAAGGCGGTGCAGTTGCACGGGGCCGGGGGTGTCAGCCAGGACTTCCCACTCGCCGAACTCTGGGCGAGCGCCCGGACGTTGAAGCTGGCCGACGGTCCGGACGAGGTACACCAGCGGTCGCTGGCACGACGGGAGCTGAAGAAGTACGTCTGACGGACGGTAGTGGGGGCACCCCCCAGCGGTAGCTGGGGAGTTTGAGGACGAGGCCGTTCAGGCCGACAGCGGGGGTCTGGGGGCGCAGCCCCCAGGGGACGGGAATGGGTAGGGGCGGCGGGGGCGGAAAACGCCCCCGCGCGCTCACGGTCGCAGTGCCCGCAGCAGCAGGTCGGCCAGATGGTCGGCCACCTGCTGCTGGGTGAGCGGGCCGTCCGGGCTGTACCACGTCGACAGGTGGTGGACCGAGCCGAAGTGGTAGTCGACGACCAGGTCGGCCGGGGTCGCCTTGGAGAAGACCCCGGACTCCTGGCCCTCCTCGATGAGGGCCCGGAAGCGCTCGTGGTAGCGGCGCCGCTCGGCACGTACCTGCTTGTTCTTCTCGGGGCTGAGGTGGTGCATGGAGCGCCAGAAGATCGACGCGTCGTCGAGGTTGTCGATCGTGGTCACGACCACGTCCGCCGCGGCACCCCGCAGCCGCTCCTCCACGGGCGCGTCGGCGCCCGCGAAGGAGTCAAGGCGCTCCTGCTGGAGGCGCAGCACGCGTGCGTACACCTCGTGCAGCAGGTCGTCCTTGGAGCCGAAGTAGTGGTACAGCGCACCTTTGGTGACGCCGGCCGCCTCGACGATCTCCTGGACCGAGGTGCGGTCGTAGCCGCGCTCGGCGAAGAGCCGGGTGGCGGCGGCCAGCAGCCGCCGCGGGACGGGCGTACCGTCACCGTCCGTCGTCCTGGCCACTGCCGCCACCTGCCTTCCAGTTTTCTGCTGTGTACTACTGACTGCCCTGCGAGGGAGAACGCAACTCCCGCCGGAGGATCTTCCCACTTGCCGTTTTCGGCAAGTCGGGCAGGATCTCGACCTGCCGCGGGTACTTGTAGGCGGCCAGTCTCTCCTTGCAGTAGGAAGCGAGCGCGGCCGGGTCCGTGTCACACCCCGGCCGCAGACTGATGTACGCCTTGACGGTCTCGCCACGGTAGCCGTCGGGCACCCCGACGACGGCCGCCTCCCGGACCGCGGGGTGCGTGTACAGCACGTCCTCGACCTCACGCGGCCACACCTTGAAGCCGGACGCGTTGATCATGTCCTTCTTGCGGTCGACGACGTAGAGCCAACCCTGGGGGTCCATGAAGCCGATGTCACCGGTGCGCAGCTCCCCGTCCGGGAAGGCCTCCGCGGTGGCCTCGGGGCGCCCCCAGTAGCCGGGCACGACCTGCGGGCCGCGTACGAGGATCTCGCCCTGCTCCCCGAACGGCACCTCCCGGCCCTGGTCGTCGACAATGCGTACGACCGTCTCGGGGCCCGGCACGCCGACGGCCAGCGTGCCGGACACCGGGTCGACGGGAGCCTCCAGGGCGGGCGGCACGGACGCGCAGGGCGCCGAGCACTCGGTGAGTCCGTAACCGTTGCGGATGTACGGCCCGAAGGCGGTCCGGAACTTCTCCACGAGGGCCGGCGGCAGCGGCGCGCCGCCGGAGGAGATGTTCCGGAAGGAGGAGAAGTGGTCGCGGCTGACGGCGGGGTGCGCGGCCAGCGCCATGAACGCCG
Organism: Streptomyces sp. NPDC050704; assembly: GCF_040654355.1. Classification (NCBI taxonomy): domain Bacteria; kingdom Bacillati; phylum Actinomycetota; class Actinomycetes; order Kitasatosporales; family Streptomycetaceae; genus Streptomyces; species Streptomyces sp. NPDC050704. Next base: position 5,358 of record NZ_JBFAHW010000155.1, read on the forward strand.
TAGACGGGCCGACCGTGTAGTGGGGCCGGTGCTCGGCGAACGCGTCGAGGACGACGCCCGCCTCGAAGCGGTACGCCAGGACGAGCCTGCCCGCGCTGTTGAGGCAGGCGGCGAACTCGCAGACCATCCCGGTGATGTGGAACAGGGGCGCCATCGCGAAGTAGACGGGCGCCTCGGGCAGGGCGAGGCCGGTCCGCTGCCGCTCGGCGTTGTACATGATGTTGCCGTGCGTGTTGGTGGCTCCCTTGGGGGCGCCGCTGGTCCCCGAGGTGTAGCTGATGAGCGCGAGGTCGGACGGAACCGGATCGCGGCCCTCCGGGGCCTTGTGGCCCTGCCGGGCGACGGCCACCAGGTCGTCGGCGTCCGGGGCCTGCGGCAGCCGCTCGAAGGTCAGCACGCGTGCGTCGTCGCGCGTCTGGAAGTCCAGCTCGCTGCCGGTCAGCACGATGTGTACGGGCGAGTCGGCGGCCGTCTCGCGCAGATACGACTCCCAGGCCCGGTCGGAGCAGATCAGCGCGGCGACCCCGCCGTCCCGCAGGACGTGGGCGACCTCCCCGGACTTGTACATGGGGTTGACGGGGACGACGGTCGCGCCCGCCTTCCAGGCGCCCAGCACGGCGAGGACGAAGTGCGGCGAGTTCTGGAGGAGGACCGCGACCCGGTCGCCCCGCTCCAGGCCGCGAGCGGCGAGGTGCCCGGCGACGGAGTCGGTCAGCTCGTCGACCTCGCGGTAGTCGAGGCGTCCGTCGAAGTAGGCGAGGAAGGTGCGGTCCGGGGTTTCGGAGACGACCCTGCGCAGGGCGTGCACCACGGAGTCGGCTGGGGCTATCGGCGCGCGCTGGGCGTCGCTGAGGCGGCCAAGCCACGGCTTGGCCGCGTACACGGAGGTGGTCACCGGCCGTCCGCCTCCCACTTCTGCTGGATGTGGTTCATGCTCGTCAGCCAGCGGTCCGGGTCGGCGGCCCGCGCCTGGTAGTACCGGGCGACCTCGGGGTGCGGCAGGATCAGGAAGCGGTCCTCGTCCATCCCGGCGAACAGCGCGTCCACGACATCCTCGGGCTCGACGGCGGCCGGCTTCAGCACCAGGTCACCCGCGCTGCCGGTGCGGGCCAGCATGTCCGTGCGGACACCCTGCGGACAGATCGCGTGGACCTTCAGGCCTCGATGGCGGTACGTGAGCGAAAGCCACTCGGCGAAGGCATACGCGCCGTGTTTGGTGACGCTGTACGGGGCCGCGCCGACCATGGTGAGCAGTCCGGCCGCCGAGACCGTGGAGACGAAACGGCCGCTGCCGCGCTCCAGCCAGCCGGGGAGCAGTTCGTGGGCCGCGCGGACGTGCGCCATCACGTTCACGTCCCAGGCGAGCGCCCAGACCTGCTCGGGGGCCGCTTCCGAGCCGCCGGAGGCGAGGCCCGCGTTGGCGCAGTACACGTCGACCGTGCCACCGAGGGCGTCCCGCGCCTCGGCCACGATCGCGGAGGCGTCGCCCGGAACCGCGATCCCGCCGATCTCGTCGGCCACCGCCTTCGCCTTCGCGGCGTCCAGGTCATTGACCACGACCCGGGCCCCCTCGACGGCGAAACGCCGGGCCAGCGCGGCCCCGATCCCCCCACCCGCCCCGGTCACGACCACTCCGGCATCCTGCAAGGCTTCCACCATCGGTCTCCTTCGACACGACGAGAATCGGCTCCCCTACAGATACAGACTAACCAGTCGGTATGGCGCCCCGTAAGGGGCGCGGGGAACTGCGCGACAAGCCACGAACGACCCGCAGCTTACGAACATCCGGCGGGAGCGCTTAGCGTGCATCTGTCAGCCTTCCGAAATCACGGAGGTCACACATGCGCCGCCTGTCCAGACGGGGACTACTCGCCGCCACAACCGCCGCGGCCGCACTATCCGCGGGCCCACCAGCCGCCGCAACCCCGCCGGAGGCACCGGCACCCGCCGGCCGCCGCCTGCGAACCGGCTTCGAGCGGCTGGCCGCCGACGGCTACGCACAACTCAGCGGCGACCGCGTCGGAATCGTCACCAACCCCACCGGCATCACCCGCGACGCCCGCCACATCGTCGACGTCATGCACGCCGACGACCGAGTGAACCTGGTCGCCGTCTTCGGCCCCGAGCACGGCTTCCGCGGCACCGCGCAGGCCGGCGGGTCCGAGGGCCGCTACGACGACCCGGCGACCGGACTCCCGGTCTACGACACGTACTTGAAGAGTGGCCGGCCACTGGCCGACATCTTCACGGCCTCCGGCGTGGACACGGTCGTCTTCGACATCCAGGACGCGGGCGCGCGCTTCTACACGTACATCTGGACGCTGTACGACTGCATGGAGGCGGCCCAGCTCGCGGGCAAGCGCCTCGTGGTGCTCGACCGGCCGAACCCCGTGACCGGTCGGGCGGCCCAAGGGCCCGTGTTGCACAAGGAGTTCGCCACGTTCGTCGGGCGGCAGCCGATCGCGCAGGCGCACGGGATGACGGTGGCGGAGCTGGCGCGGCTGTTCAACGGGGAGTTCCTGACCACGCCGGTGCCGCTCGACACGGTGCGGATGACGGGCTGGCAGCGCTCGGACTTCTACGACGCCTCGGGGCTGCCCTGGGTGCCGCCGAGCCCGAACATGCCGACGCCCGACACCGCCCTCGTGTACTCCGGGACGTGTCTCTTCGAGGGGACGAACCTGTCGGAGGGACGCGGCACGACCCGCCCGTTCGAGCTGCTCGGCGCGGAGGGCATCGACCGGCGGTGGGCCGCCGAGGCCAACCAGGTCGGGCTGGCCGGTGTGCACTTCAGGGAGGCGTACTTCGCGCCCACCTTCTCGAAGTTCCAGGGCAAGACCGTCGGGGGCGTGCAGATCCATGTGCACGACCGGGCCGCGTACGACCCCGTACGCACCGGGATCGCGCTGCTCGTGACCGCCAAGAAGGTCTGGAGCGGGTTCACTTGGCGCTCCGACAACTGGATCGACAAGCTGACGGGCTCCACACAGGTGCGCACGATGATCGACGCGGGCACGACCGCCGACGAGGTCGTGGCGGCCTGGCAGGGCGAGCTGTCGGCGTTCCGGCGGGTGCGCGGGAAGTACCTCCTCTACCGCTGAGACGCCAGGGCCCGGGGTGAGACGCCAGAGCCGGGGACGCGCGTTCTGGATCATCCGCCGAGACGTGAGTTCGGGCTGGTCAGCCGGACATGACGTATGGTCAACCACTCGCGTCGGCGGGACGATGCACGCATACCGCACCGGTTGCGGTGGCGAAGGGGGGCTCGTCATGACGGATCCGGAAGTGGTCGTGGCTCCGTACTGGGAGCTGACCTTCGACGCGGACGGGGATGTGGACGCCAAGCAGCGCGACCGGCTGCTCCAGCAGGTGCCGGAGCGGGGCGTCAAGGACCTGATCGTGTTCGCGCACGGCTGGAACAACGACCGGCCGGGGGCGACCCGGCTCTACAGCCGTTTCTTCGAGCCGATCCCCCGCCTCGCACCGAACGCCCGCCTCGGATATGTGGGGGTGGTGTGGCCGTCGATGCGGTTCGCGGACGAGCCGATCCCCGACTTCCCGAGGTCCGCGGCGGCGGTCTCCCCGGGCCCGGTACTGGACCAGGGCACGCTGGACGCGCTGCTGAGGGTCTTCCCGGGGCGGGCCACGCTGATCGACCAGCTCGCCCGGATGCTGGCCCAACGGCCGGACGACGAAGCCGCGTTGGTGGAGTACGGGCGGCTGGTACGACTTCTCGTGGAGCTGCGGCCCGAGGCACCGCAGGCCGTGTTCGCCGCGGACCTGCTGGCGGCGGGGACGCCGCAGAGCGAACCGGAGATGCTCCTCGGGGACACCGCGGACATGTGCCGTGAGTTCGCGCGGGCGCTGGCGGAGGACAGCGCCCGCGCCGAGGGCGAGGGTGAGGGCGGCCGGGCCATGGTCGGACGCCCTCAGGTCTGGGACGGGGCTCATGAACTGCTGCGCCAGGCCACGTACTTCGCCATGAAGCGCCGTGCGGGCACGGTCGGTGAGCGGGGGCTCGGGCGGGTCGTCGGGCGGCTCGCGCAGACGGCGCCCGGTCTGCGCGTGCATCTGGTGGGGCACAGCTTCGGCGGCCGCCTGGTGTCGTTCGCCCTGCGCGGGCTGCCCAAGGGCGTACGGACCGTGAAGTCCGTGACCCTGCTCCAAGCGGCCTTCTCGCACTACGCGTTCGCCTCGCGGCTGCCGCACGACACGCGGGGCAGCGGCGTGCTCCATGGCCAACAGAACCGTATCGACGGCCCGTTGGTGTGCTGCTTCTCGCGCTTCGACTCGGCGCTCGGCACCATCTACCCGCTGGCCTCCCGCGCGGCCGGTGACGCGCACGCGGCGGCCGGTCTCGGCCTCCCCCGTCTCCTCGGTGCCAAGTGGGGTGCGCTGGGCCATGACGGGGTGCAGGCGGTGACCGGCACGAAGGCGTTCACCCTCGCCGACGCGCTGCGTACCAAGCTGCCCGTGTCGGGCTGCGTGAACATCGACGTGTCCGCGGTGGTGAAGCGCGGCGGACCCCCGTCGGGGGCCCACAGCGACATCTGTCACCGACAGTTGGCCGAGGTGGTGCTGGCGGCGGGCCGCATTCGCTGACCCGCCGCCTGTTCAGGTCCCGGCGTCACCGGTGTGACGTGAACATCACCGGTGTGACGTGAACTCCACCACCTGCTGGTAGGTCGGCCGGTTCTGCCAGGTGATCTTGTTGTGCTTGATGCCGCCCAGCGTCCGCTGGATGATCGAGTCGGCACACCACTGGTCGCCCGCCGAGCAGCTGGCGTCACCGGGGTAGACCTGGGCCGCGGTCCGGCCGGCCGCCTCCTTGAGGGTGCTGATCAGGATGTCCCGGCAGGCGCCGAGGCTGCCGTCACCGCAGTAGGTCTTCGCCAGGCCGCCCGCCACCGGCTCACCGAGCACCGCCCGGATGTCCTTGTGGACATAGCTCCACCAGCCGTACTGGAAGGAGCTTCCGGCGTGCGAGCCGGTCGGCCCGTGCCCGGCCGAGGGCGCCTCGTCCACCGGCAGGTTGTCGGTCATGGCGGTGTAGAGGTCGCTGCCGAGGCCGGGTTCGAACTCGGCCTTCACCAACAGCGGCCACCAGGCGTCCAGGATGCGGATCGCGTCGGCGTTGGCGTAGGCCTTCGAGCCGTTGGACGTCTCCTTGCGCTTGCCGCCCGCGGTCACCCAGTCGGACAGCTTCTTCGCCGCCGCCGCGGCCGCCGGGTCCGCGACCGCCGAACTGTTGATGACCTGCAGCAGCTTCGGCAGCACGTCCTCGGCGCGCAGATCGGCCAGCGCCGCGTCGGCCATCGCCTTGGTGAGCGACGCTCTGGTCACCCCGCCCGCGGTCACCAGTTTCTTCACGCGGTCCTCCAGGAGGTTGCCGCGGTGGACGGAGCCGTTGCCCCAGGGGGCCGTGGTGTAGTCCTTGGCCTGTTTGTTGTTCCAGGAGATGTAGTAGTCCTGGTCGATGGAGTTGGGGTGGGCGGACGCCGGGGTGTAGTCGGCGGTGTTCGTCGCCGGGGTCCAGTTCTTCCACTCGTACGCGGGCCGCGCCCAGGTCGGGAACTCGGCGTCGACGCCACTGGCCCGCACCGGGTTGTCGCCGCTGTTGTAGTACGCGGTGTGCTCGGAGTCGGCGTAGAACCAGTTGAAGGTGTAGTTGATGTGCTGCACGGCCTGCTGGAAGGTTTGCGGGCTCTTCACGTAGTCCGGGTCGTTGAGCATCTGGAAGCCGATGATCGAGTCGGCCTCGTGCAGGAACGAGGAGCGCAGGGTGGTGTACGCGACCTTCTTGCCGTCGACCGTCGCGCGATGCGTCACCGGGCCGTACTTGGTGCGCCACACCTGCATGCGATAGGAGCCGGCCGCGGTGCCGTCGGCGGTGGTCGGCTTCCAGGCGTTGGTCTGCTCGATCTTCTCCATGGGCGTGCAGACGCCGCGGTACAGATAGTGGTGGTCGTCCTGGCACAGCTCGACCGCGTACGTGTCGATGATGTCCTGGCCTGAGGTCGTCGCGCTCCAGGCGTAGTCCTGGCCGCGGCCGAGTTCCACGTACATGCTCAGTCCCGCGAAGGAGGCGCCGCGGGCGCTGAGACCCGGGCCCTGGATCTCCTGGAGCATGAGCAGTTGCGGCGCGAAGTAGCCGGTCTGCGGTCCGAAGACGGCGACCGGGTGGCCGCTCGCGGTGTGGTCGCCGCTCACCACCAGCGCGTTGGACATCCCGCGCCTGGCCGAACTGAGGGCGGTGGCCGTCGCCGCGGCGGACGTCTTGGAGGCGCCGGCGGTGGCCGCGCTGCCGGTGCGGTCGTAGACCAGCGGCTCCTCGGTCACCGAGCCGGCGTCGGGCAGCGCCTCGCCCTGCGCGTCGTCGGGCTTGGTGGCGTACGGGAAGCTCTCGCCGTTGTGGAGGGTCATCACCGCCTCGGGGTCGTTGCGCTCCCGGAAGGACTCCCAGACCTTGGTGCCCTCCTCCACGCCGTACTTGGACTGGGCGGCGAGCAGGGAGACGGCGTTGTTGACCTCGCCGCCGCCTCCGGAGCCGAAGAGCGCGCCGATCACGGAGGCCAGCGCGACCAGGTCGGTGAGCTTGAAGTGCTGGATGGTCCCGGCGTTGGTGACGGAGTCCTTGTGGCCGGTCAGGACGTACTCGCCGGGGAAGTAGCGGCCGCTGTCGGAGGCGTCGATGTACGCGTTGATGCCGTCGACGTACGCCTTCACGTCGGCCAGCGCCTGCTTGCCGCGCTCGCCGTTCGTGGCGGTCGTGCGGTCGATCTGGGCCTGCAGATCGGCCTCGGTGTACGGGGCGTGGCGCCAGAACTCCTGCTCCAGGCCCTGGTTGGAGGGGTCCCCGCCCGCGAAGGGAGTCAGCTGGCCGCGGCCGACGTGCCGGAAGACGTCCATCAGCCACAGCCGGTCCTGGGCGGCCGCGTAGCCGGCGCCGAACTCGGTGCCGTAGCGGGTGGTGCCTGTGATGTGCGGCACACCGGTCTTCTTGTCGCGGACGATCGTCACGTCGGTGCGGCCGGCGGGCTTGGTGGTCGACTCGACCTGGTCGGCGGGGACCCCGAACGACGCGTCGTTGAAGAAGTTGTTGATCTTTGTGTCGGTGAGGGCGGAGTAGCCCGAAGCCAGGTTGTTGTAGGGCGCGAGCTGGTCGGCCGCGTGGCCGGGCTGACTGCCGAAGGCCTGGTTGAGGAGGATCTCGGCGAGGGAGGCGTTGCCGTTCTCGCCCGGCGGGAGGATGTCCGAGCACTGGCTGCCGCAGTAGTCGTCGGCGGCCGCGGTGACCGCCGTGTCGGCGGCGGTCGCCTGGGAAAGCGGCGACAGAAGAGCGGCGATCAGGACGCATATCGATGCGGCCTTGAGGAACTTGGGAGCTCTGCGGGGAGTTCTCAGTCTGTCGAGGATGGTGCGGGGGATACGCCGTGGCATGACTGCTCCTCGCGACGGGGGTGCGCCGGATGTTACCGGCGGTATCCCCGCGTTTGAAGATGAACATGCGTCACTTTTTGGCGACGGCAGGGCCGAAGGGCCCGACGGGCCCGATGGGTGGCCGGCAACCGCCTGGTGGGCGGCTTGTGACGGTCACCGAAAAAACAGATGGAGCCGAATCGGGTGTCGATACGTCTATTCGGCGACGTCCCTTTCGACGACGCCGAATGTGACCGAAGTACAGGTGCAGGTGTGACGGAGGTGCAGGGCGATGGCCGGTTTCCGGAGTCTGGCGAGACAGGTGCGCGACCCGAGGAGCGATCTGGCACTGCGGCGCTATTCACTGCGCAAGTGCCTTGAGAGATTCGCTCCTTACGGTCACCGGGCCACCTGGGACCATCTGAGCTCCCGGGCCGGGTTCGGCCCGGAGGACCGCTCCCCCGACCCAGCGCGGCTCGTGGCCGCACTGGACGAGCTGGAGGAAGCCCGGTCCGTCTGGCTCGCCTACGAAGGCAAGTTCGCGGAGCGCCGCAAGAAGGAGAAGCACGACGGACTGCGCAGTCCGGGCAGTGTGGACGACTGGCACCGTCTCACCTGGGGCGGTTGCGGAGTGGCCTGGTGCGACGATCCACGGGTCCACCCGCATGAGCCGCTGGCCGAGGTGCTGCGGCGACTGATCGCCGCCCTTGAGCGGGAGCCGGGCACGGTCTGCCCGGTGTGCTCGGGCGAGCGCCTCTCATGGAAGTACGACCTGGCCCACGAACCCTCCTCGGGCCCGGTCTGCACGGCCTGCGGGATCGTGGTGCCGCGGCCCGTTCTGACGGCCGAGGCCCTGGCGGAGGCCAGACGCGGACGACTGCTGGTGTCCGTGGGCGGCTGAGGCGTGCCGGGGGTGCGCCCGCCGGAGCCGCACCCCCGCGCGAGGGTCCAAGTCCGGTCTAAGGCGTCTTGACGTCCGTGTGTATGGCGAGCTTGAACTCGCCGAGGATCAGCGGCACCGCGACCTTCGTGTCACCGGCTCCCCGCGCGGATATCTTCAGACCGAGCGGCGTCCCGGGGTGGACGAACATCTGCCAGACGTAGGTGCGGTACTGGCCGCCGCGGGTGGCCGCCACATCGGTCGTGGCGGTCGAGTTGTAGCCCGTCGTGGTGTTCAGCGGGTCGCGCACGAAGCGCGCCCGGTACTCGTGGGCGCGGGCGTCCGCCGCCCAGAACACCATCGCGGAGAGCACGCCCCACCCGTCGTGACTGGGCCAGATGAGCCCGGAACGCTGATCGGGGAACTTCGAGGCGGTCTTCGCGCCGTGCGCCGGGTCGTGCATGTTCCAGGGGTCGTACTGCTCTTCGCCCGTCACATACGGGAAGCGCACCAGGTGGTAGCCGTCCTTGTCGTACGTGATCTTCTGCGCCCCCGAGTGCGCGGATTCCCACTTCAACGAGCAGATGGCGACGCTCATCCGTAACTCCTCACTCCCCCGGCCTCTTCGGGCCGGGTCCTGTTGTCAGTGGCGACTGGCACCATCGGAGGCATGGTGCAGGTCTGTGTGAACGGGGCCCGTGGGTCGGGCGACAGCGCTGTGGTGCCGATGTCTCCGGGGGCGATGGCCGACTCCGCGGCGGAGGCCGTCGCGGTCGGGGCGTCGGACATCCATGTGCATCCCAAGTCCCCTTGTGGACAAGACACCTTGTCGGCGAAAGCGGTTGCGGCGACGCTGGAATCCATACGTTCACAGGTTCGCGTACCCGTCGGCGTGACCACCGGCGCCTGGGCGGAGCCCGACCCCGCCGCCCGGGTCGCGCGGATCCATGAGTGGAGCGTGCTGCCCGACCACGCCTCGGTCAACTGGCATGAGCCGGGGGCGGAGGAGGTCGCGGCGGCGCTGCTGGAGCGGGGCGTGGGCGTGGAGGCGGGCATCTGGTCCGGCACGGACGGCGCCGCCCGGTTCGCCGCGTCCCCGCTCGGGCCGCGAGTACTGCGCGTGCTGGCGGAGGTGACGGACCCCGCTCGCGACTCCGCGCAGGACACGGCCCAGGAACTCCTGGCCGAACTCGGCACCGCCCACGGACTCCCCGTCCTGCTGCACGGGGAGGAGGGCGGAGCCTGGCCGGTGCTCCGCCTCGCGGGCCACCTCGGCCTCGCGACCCGAATAGGCCTGGAGGACACGCTGGTCCTGCCGGACGGTCAACGGGCCGTGTCGAACGCCCAGTTGGTGTCGGAGGGGCTGGTCCAGTACGGGTGGGCCCAGCGCTCGCCGTAGGGCAGGGCGAGGAGTTCTCCTGGCGTCCGGGCCGGGGTCGGCGCGCATCGCGCAGAGCCGGTCCGAGGCGTGCCGGGCCGACCGCCAGACCCGCAACTCGGCCGCCCCGCAACTCGGCCGCGGCCTCGGCCTCGCCGTCTTCGTCGGCCACGGCGTCGCGGCGGCCGCGGCCCGGCCGGGCGGCTCGGGGCACGCCGGGTCGGGGCACGCCGGGTCGGCGTCTTCGGCGCTTCAGCGGCAGTCCTCGGGCTCCTTCTCCTTCTCTTTCGCCGGTTCCTGCCGCTTCCGCCGCTGCTGTCCGCCGGGCTCCACCATGAGGCGGGAGCCGCTCTGCCGTTCGCCGAAGACGTCGTCCGGGTTGGACAGCACACACGTCTCCAGGGACAGACAGCCGCAGCCGATGCAGTCCGTGAGGTGGTCGCGCAGGCGGCCCAACTGCTTGATGCGCTCGTCGAGTTCGGACCGCCAGGCTTCGGACAGGTGGGCCCAGTCCTCCCGCGTGGGGGTGCGTTCCTCGGGGAGTTCGGCGAGCGCGTCGCGGATCGTGGCCAGCGGGATGCCGACGCGCTGCGCGGCCCGTACGAAGGCGACCCGGCGCAGTGCGTCACGGTGGTAGCGGCGCTGGTTGCCCGTGGTGCGGCGGCTGCTGATCAGGCCCTTGGACTCGTAGAAGTGCAGGGCCGAGACGGCGGCGCCGCTACGGGCCGACAGCTGGCCGACCGTGAGTTCGTGGATCTTCTCAGGAATCTGGGGCACCTCTCGAAGCCTACCCACCTCGTCGCGGCGCCGGTCCGTTGACATGGGACTCGCCCCGGACCATGCTAAGCAGTCGCTTAGAGCAATTGAGACATGGGAGGCCAGGGACATGGCAGAGCCGAGGATCTTCACGTCCGCCGACGAACTGAAGGCGGCGGTGGGCGAGCAGTTGGGGTACAGCGACTGGCTGGAGATCGACCAGAAGCGGATCGACGTGTTCGCGGAGGCGACGGGCGACCACCAGTGGATCCACGTGGACCCGGAGCGGGCCGCGGCGGGGCCCTTCGGGACGACCATCGCGCACGGGTATCTGACGCTGTCCCTGCTGCCGCTCTTCGGACCGCAGCTGATCAAGGTCGAGGGCGTCAAGATGGGCGTCAACTACGGGACGAACAAGGTCCGCTTCCCCGCGCCCGTACCGGTCGGCTCGCGGCTGCGGGCCACCGCGAAGATCACCGGTGTCGACGACGTGACGGGGGGCCTGCAGGTGTCCGTCGCCTTCACTGTGGAGCGCGAGGGGGGCGAGAAGCCGGTGTGTGTGGCGGAGTCCGTGTCCCGCTACTACGTCTGAACCGCTTCCGACCTCGGGCCGTACGCGGCTGGGCACGCCCACGCGGCGGAGCGCGGAACCGCGAAACTGGCACAGCCCCGCGCCCCCTCAGGGGGCGCGGCTACGCCTTCGCCCCCACCATCCGGAGCACCAGGTCGCTGTACAGCTCGCCCACCTCGTCCGGTGTGCGGGGGCCGTCCACGTTGAACCAGCGGGCCACGTCCACGCACAGCGAGAGGACGGCGATCGTGGTGCCCGGGATGTCGGGTACGTCGAAGTCGCCGGCCGCCACTCCGTCCTCGATGATGCCGCGCACCGCCGCGTCGGTCTGGCGGCGCATTGCGACGATCTCGGCGCGTGCGTCGGCTCCGAGCGCCTCCAGTTCGTACTGGACGACGCGTGCCGTGGTGTGCTGCGCGGCGTGCCAGCGGACGAAGGAGCGGACGGCGTGGGTGAGCCGCTCGGCGGCGCTGCCCCCGCTGTCGGACGCGGTGCGCAGGATGTCGAGGGCCTTGTCGTGGCCGATCCTGCTGATCCGGTGGAGCAGCTCTTCCTTGGTCTTGTAGTGGATGTAGAGCGCGGCCGGGCTCATCCCCGCGCGGCCCGCGATGTCCCGGGTCGTCGTCGCGTGGTACCCGCGCTCGGCGAAGGCCTCCACGGCGGCGACGAGCAGTCGCCGGGCCGCATCCGGGGTGACCTCGGCCCACGGCTGCATCTCGCCGCCGGCCGTCTCCTTCGCCGTACTCATCGCTGGTTCGCCCCTTCCCATGGCAGGACGAACACCATACCCCCGATACTGAGCGAGCGCTTAGATTGCCCGCTCAGAGCCGTACGAATATCGCTCAGCACTCCTCAGCGCCGCTCAGAGCTTCTCGAAAGGGTCGTGCTCGGCGAGCAGCTTCTCCAGTCGGGCCTGGTCCACGCGGCTGACGATCTGCCCGGCCTCCTGCCTGTCCCGGATCACCTTGGCGAGAGTGAACGCCGACGTGACGAGATAGAGCACGGCGATCCCCAGGAAGCCGCGCACCCAGGCATCGGCCTCCAGCTTGAGGATGCCGATGGCGGTGGCGACGATGGCGACGGCGAACGAGGCCACGGCCTGGCCGTAGAAGGCCGCGGTGGACTGCTGTTTGACCGGTGTCTCACTCATGCGGACCAGGATCGACGCAGGCGGCCCGCGCCGCATCCGTGCGGATACTCAGCCGCGTACTCAGAAGGTCGCGGCCTCAGAAGGCCGAAACCCCTGTCAGGGCACGCCCGATGACCAGCTTCTGTATCTGGCTGGTGCCCTCGTAGAGGGTCATCACGCGGGCGTCGCGCAGCAGTTTTCCAGCCGGGTACTCGTCGATGTAGCCGTAGCCGCCGAAGACCTGGAGGGCGTTGTTCGCGGCGCGGACGGCGGCCTCCGAGGCGAACAGCTTGGCCTTGGAGGACTCGGTGGCGAAGGGCTCGCCGCGGTCGATGAGGTCGGCGACGCGCCAGGTGAGCAGCCTGGCCGCGTCCACGTCCACGGCGATGTCGCTGATCAGTTCCTGTACGAGCTGGTGGTGGGCGATGGTCTTCCCGAACTGCTCGCGCTCGGTCGCGTACTTGACGGCGGCGTCCAGCGCGGCCTGGGCGATGCCGACGCAGCCCGCCGCGACGGACATCCGCCCCTTGGCGAGCGCGGACATGGCGACGGCGAAGCCCTTGCCCTCCGGGCCGAGCATGGCCGAGGCGGGCACCCGGACGTCCTCCAGGACCAGTTCGGCGGTGGCCTGGCCGCGCAGGCCGAGCTTGCCGTGGATGGTGCGGCGGGTCAGTCCGGGGGTGTCGGTCGGCACGAGGAAGGCGGAGACGCCCTTGTGGCCCGGGGCGTCGGTCGAGCGGGCGAAGAGCAGGACGACGTCGGCCCAGGTGCCGTTCGTGATGAACGTCTTGGTGCCGTTGATGACGTAGCCACCCCCGTCACCCCCGCCGCTCCCGTCACGCACCGCCTTCGTGCGCAGGCTGCCCGCGTCCGAGCCCGTGCCCGGTTCGGTGAGGCCGAAGCAGCCGACGTATGTGCCGGAGGTGAGGCCCGGCAGCCACCGGCGCTTCTGCTCCTCGGTCCCCCAGGACGCGATGGTCTTGGCGACGAGTCCGAGGGAGACCGAGACGATGCCCCGGACCGAGGAGTCGCCGCGGCCCAGTTCCTCGGTCACCAGGCAGTACGCGAGGTGGTCGCCGCCGCTGCCGCCGTACTCCTCGTCGACGGTCAGCCCGAGGAAGCCGAGCTCGCCCAGTTTCTTGACGATGGAGCGGTCGACCTCCTCCGCCCGGTCCCACTCGATGACGTGCGGGGTGATCTCGCGCGTCACGAAGTCCTCGGCGAGCTGCCGCACGGCGGCCTGCTCCTCGCTCAGCTCCAGGTTCACGACCCACTCCACATTTAAATTAGCACTGCTAGTTTACTGGTCCAGCCCTACTATGTGCGCCATGGCCCGACCGCGCAAGCCCCTCCTCAGCACCGGCCGCATCGTCGAAACGGCACGGGCGCTGGTGGACGCCGAGGGCCTGGCGGCCGTGTCGACACGTCGGCTCGCCGCCGAGCTGGGGGTGAGCGGTCCGTCCCTCTACAACCACTTCCGCACCAAGGACCAGATCCTGGAGGCGGTCGCGGACTCCGTGAGCGCACAGGTCGATCTGTCGATGTTCGAGGACGGCCGGGACTGGCGTACCGCGCTGCACGACTGGGCCGTCTCCTACCGGGCGGCCCTGCGCGACCACCCGAACATCGTCCCGGTCCTGGCCCGTGGCCCCGGCCGCCGGCCCGCGGGACTGCGGCTCGCGGACGCCGTCTTCGGCGCGATGGTCGAGGCGGGCTGGCCGGCCGCGCAGGCCACGTCCATCGGGGCGTTGATGCGGTACTTCGTGATGGGGTCCGCGCTGGGATCGTTCGCCGCCGGATTCGTGGACGACGAGACCGCGTACGATCCCGCCGACTATCCGCATCTCGGGCAGGCCCATCTCCTCGCCGACCAGCAGGAGAAGATCGACGAACGGGCCTTCGAGACGGGGCTCACGGCGTTGCTGGACGGGTTGGCGCAGCAGTATGCGGGGCTGCGAACGGCCTGACGGGGGTTTCGTCGGCGAGCGCCTCCCGCTATGGCGAGCGCCTCCCGTTTATGGCGGGTGCCTCCCATTATTCGGTGTCCGCCGAAGTGTTCGTGGCACATGCTGGGCCCATGACCTCTTCTTCCAGTGCGCGGGCCGAGGCCGCGGGGCTCGCGAGGCTTGCCTCCCTGCTCGCCGACGAGACGCGGGCCGGGTTTCTGCTGGTGCTGCTCGACGGGCGGGCGTGGACCGCCGGGGAGCTGGCCCGGTACGCGGGGGTCGCCGCGTCCACGGCAAGTGAGCACCTGGGCAAACTGGTGGCAGGCGGGCTGCTCACCGAGGAGCGCCAGGGGCGGCACCGGTACGTGCGGCTGGCCGACGCCCGGGTCGCCCAGCTCGTCGAGGATCTCACCGCCCAGGTCGCCCCCGCGGCCGCCGAACGCCCGCGCACGCTCCGCGAGTCCAGTGCGGGCAGCGCGATGGCCCGCGGCCGCACCTGCTACGACCACCTGGCCGGCCGCCTCGGCATCACCGTCACCGACGCGCTCACCGGTCTTGGCCTGCTGCGGCAGGACACCGGGTTCGCGCTCACGGACGAAGGGGTCCGCTGGTTCGGCGACCTGGGCGTTCCGCTCGTACGCACCGGCCGGCGCCCGCTCGCCCGGGCCTGCCTGGACTGGACCGAACGGCGTCCCCACCTCGCCGGTGTCGCGGGCGCCGCGCTCTGCCGGTACGCCCTGGACGAGGGCTGGTGCGTGCGCATCGGCTCGGAGCGGGCGGTGAAGGTCACGGACAAGGGGGAGCGGGTGCTTTCGGAGCTGCTGGGGATCGAGGCGGGGTCGCTGCGCTGACGCCCGGCCCGGCCCGCCCCGCCCCGCCCCGCCCCGCCGACGGCCGCGTGGCTGCCGCCCCGCCACCCCGGCTGCTGCCGCCCTGCTGGTTGCCGCCCGTGCCGCCACGTCTCATGTCATGCCTCGTGTCATGCCTCGTCCGAAATTCGCGAGCCCTTCGGTGCTGCCCCGCCTAGCCTCTGGAACGTGATGAAGTCTCCCCTGTTCGTCCCATCCATCCGCCGTACGGAACTGCTCGCCGCCGGCGCGGCGACGGTCACCGTGTTCCTGTGGGCCTCCGCGTTCGTGTCCATCCGGAGTGCGGGCGAGGCCTACTCGCCCGGGGCGCTGGCCCTGGGCAGGCTGCTCGCCGGGGTGCTCGTCCTCGGCGTGATCTGTCTGGTACGTCGGGAAGGGCTGCCCCCGCGCGCCGCCTGGCCGGGGATCGTGGTCTCCGGGCTGCTCTGGTTCGGGCTGTACATGGTCGTACTCAACTGGGGCGAGCAGAAGGTCGACGCGGGCACCGCCGCGCTGGTGGTGAACGTCGGTCCGCTGGTCATGGCCCTGCTCGCGGGGTGGCTGCTCAAGGAGGGGCTGCCGCCGCGGCTGCTCGCCGGGATGGCGGTGTCCTTCGCGGGCGCGGCGGTCGTCGGTCTGTCGATGTCGGGCGAGGGGAACGCGTCCGTGTTCGGGGTACTGCTCTGTCTGCTCGCGGCGGTGGCGTACGCGGGTGGGGTGGTCGCGCAGAAGCCGGCGCTGCGGCACGGGTCGGTGCTTCAGGTGACCACGTTCGGGTGTGCGATCGGGGCGGTGGCCTGTCTGCCGTTCGCCGGTCAGCTGGTTTCCGAGGTCGGGGACGCGCCGGTGTCCGCGACGCTCAACATGCTGTATCTGGGCGTCTTTCCGACTGCCCTCGCCTTCACCACCTGGGCGTTCGCCCTGGCCCGTACGACGGCCGGGAAGATGGGGGCCACGACGTATGCGGTGCCGGCGTTGGTGGTGCTGATGTCGTGGGTGGCGCTCGATGAGGTGCCGGGGTGGATCACGCTGGTGGGTGGGCTGGTGTGTCTGGCCGGGGTGGCGGTCTCGCGGTCCCGTCCGCGGACGGCTGCCGCCGCGGCTGTGACGCCGGTCGCTCCGGATCCGGAGCCGGAGAGCGAGCGGGCGTAGCCGGTCGGGGGTGTTTTTCGCCCCCGCCGCCCCTACCCGTCCCATCCCTGGGGTCTGCGCCCCCAGACCCCCGCTTCGGCCTGAACGGCCTCGTCCTCAAACGCCGGACGGGCTGAGGGGG
>NZ_JBFAHW010000156.1:0-21243 GCF_040654355.1 Streptomyces sp. NPDC050704
GTGGCGCCGGACCATGGCGCCACCACCCGGCCGCAGGTGGGGCTCACCCCCTACGGCAGCCCGTGTACGTGCGGCCCCACCGAGTTCGACCACGCGTTGCCCGCCGACGCGTCCCAGTTCGTCGACCAGGTCATCGCGCCGCGCAGGTCCGGATAGGTTCTCGACGGCTTGAAGGAGCCGCAGTTCGTGCCCCTGGCCAGGCAGTCCAGCGCGTTGTTCACGATGGTCGGCGAGACGTAGCCGCTGCCCGCGCCGCGCGTCGAGGCCGGGAGGCCCAGGCCCACCTGGGACGGGGAGAGGCCGCCCTCCAGCTGGATGCAGGCGAGGGCGGTCAGGAAGTCCACCGAGCCCTGCGAGTAGACCTTGCCGTCGCAGCCGAGCATCGAACCGCTGTTGTAGTACTGCATGTTGACGACCGTGAGGATGTCCTTGATGTTCAGGGCCGTCTGGAAGTAGGAGTTGGACGTCGACTGCATGTCGATCGTCTGGGGGGCCATCGTGATGACGAGAGACGACCCCGCCTTTGACGACAGCGAGCGCAGCGCCTGCGTCATGTACGTCGCGTTGAGGCCGTTCTCCAGGTCGATGTCGACGCCGTCGAAGCCGTACGTCTGCATGAGCGAATGGACGGAGTTGGCGAAGTTCGTCGCCGAGGTGGAGTCGTTCACCGACACCGCGCCCCGCTCGCCGCCCACCGAGACGATCACCTTCTTGCCCGCGGCCTGCTTGGCCTTGATGTCCGCCTTGAACTGGTCGACGGTGTAGCCGCCGAGCCCGGCCGAGTCCAGGTTGAACGTCACCGCGCCCGGAGTGCCCGTCGCGTCCGCGAAGGCCACCGCGATGATGTCGTACTGGGACTGGACGTCGGAGATGCGTTGGACCGTCGCGCCGTTGTCGAAGTTCTGCCAGTAGCCCGTCACGGCATGCTTCGGCAGTGCGGTGCCGCCGTCCGAGGACGCCTTGGTCGTGCCGGTGACCGCCGTCGACTTCGCCGACTCGCCCGCCGCGTTCGTCGCGGTGACCTGGAAGGAGTACGAGGTGGACGCGGCCAGCCCGGAGACGGTCGCCGAAGTCCCGGTCACCGCAAGGACCTTCGTACCGCCGCGGTAGACGTGGTAGCCGGTCGCGCCCGGCACTGTGTTCCAGGCGAGGGAGACGGCGGAGGACGTCGTGGACGCCACGTTCAGACCGGCGGGCGTCGAGGGGACGACCGGGTCGGGGTCGCCGCCCGCACCCCCGTCGGGCCCGAACACGGACACGTCGTCGGCGAAGTACGCAGGCTGCCCGTACCAGCCGTGGGTGTAGACGGTCACGGAGGTCGTGGCCGCGCCCGTCCGGAAGGACGTCGTCAGCTGCTTCCAGGAGGCGGAGTCCGGGGTCCAGGCCGCCACGTCCGTCGTACCCGTGCCGCTCACGCCCAGGTACGCGTACCCGCCCCGCACCCACGCGCTCAGCGTGTACGTCGAGTCGGGCCTGACCGCCACCGTCTGGGCGCACTTGGCGTTGTCCTGGCCGGCGGGTGTGGCCTTCAGGGCGGCCGTACCGCCGTGCACGGGCGAGGAGACGGTGGCGCCGCTGCCGGCCGAGCAGGTCCAGCCGGCGAGGCCCGACTCGTAACCGGCGTTCCTGGTGTTGTTGACGTCGGCGGCCGAGGCCTGGCCCGCCAGGCCGGTGAGGGAGAGGACGGACGCGGTGACGGCGGCGGCCAGGGCTCCCGCCCAGGTGCGTCTGCGTCGGGGCATGCCTGGTGAGCGGTTCACTGAGGGCCTCCCGGTGGGGGATCGGAAAGGGGAACGGTGGCCACCGCCGTGGACGTACAAGCTGGTCCAGACCAATCCGGTTGTCAAGGCTTTCGTCGGGCCCAACATCCTTGCCGCGCGGCCGAGTTGGGGCATATGTGCTTCACTCTCCGTGGATCAAGGAGCCACCTTCGGTGAGTTGATCTCGGAGATCCGGTGTTGAGCGGGGGATGCCGTGGTTAAGGTGCATATGCAGAAGGGCCGCACGGTGACAATGTGTGTCCCTATGTGAAGGTTCATGGCGAAACAGGGGCGATCTGAGGCGGTGGTTGACCACCCCGCCGCAGTGAACGGGGTGGTGTGCAGCGTGCCGACCGCGATAGCCGTCACCAGTTCCGATCTGGTGCTCCCGCCGCACGACCGGCAGACGCCGCCCGCCGCCGTCCAGCCCCTCGAAAGCCTCGAAAGCTCCCTCACCGGGATGCACGCGCTCATCGAGCAGCACGGTTACGTGATCGCCCTGTATCCGGCCTCCACGCCGGGCGACGTCACCCGGCGCCTGCACGCCGTGCGTTCCGTCCTGGAGAGCGACCGCATCGCACTGCTCGGCATCGACCTGCCGCCGCTCGGCGTCGCCCTGCTCGCCCAGCAGTTGCGCCAGCTCTCCGTCTGCGACTTCAGCCCCGGCGTGCTCGCCTCCGCCGCCCGGCTGCTCGCGCACTACATCTACGCCGGCGCCCTGCTCAGCTCGGTCGCCAAGCTCGACCGGGTCCCGGTCTCGCTGAAGTCGCACGCCAAGTCGTGGGTGCCGGGCGCCCAGTTCGCCGTACTGGCCAATCCGCGGCCGCAGTTGATCCGGGTCGGTCAAGGAGAGCTCCCGGGGCCTGAGTTCGGGACGCGGCTGCTCGTCGCGCCCGGGCAGCTGCCCGCCGACTGGCTCACCGAGACCCTCGCGCCCGCCTGGCGCGTCCAGGGTGTCACCACCGTGCCGCTGTCCGCCGAGTCCACCCGCTGGTGGGGCACGGGCAAGCTCGCCGAGTTCGCCGCGGGGCTGTACGACGTGTCCGTGCTCTACCAGCTGGTCTCGTCCGTACGGCGCGAGGAGTGCCACTGGTGCGGGCTCGAACTCATCGGTGACCGCTGCGGGTTCTGTGCGGCGCCGCTGCCGCCGGCCTCGGCGCGGGAGCTTCCGAAGGCCAGGGTGCGGGCAGCCTCTTCGGTACGCGCCCTGCCTCGGGGAGCTACGTAAGCCACGTACGTCACGTAAGCCATGCATGCCACGCAAGTCGCGCAGACAAGGTAAGTCACGCAAGCCGAGCAAGACGTGCAAGTCATGCAAACCAAGCAAGTCGTTCATACCGAGCAAGACGTGCAAGACGTGCAAGTCCCGTACGTACACCTGAATAACGGTGCACACCAGACACGACCGTCAGACCCCGCCGTCCCCGTCCCCGCCCCGATCGAGGTTGTCCCCGCATGAACTCACGCCAGCGCCGCGGCGTCATCCTGCTGGTCCTCTCGGCCCTGGCCGCCCTGGGCGCCTTCGTCGGAGTGCTCTCGGTGATCCGCGATGTGGACTCGAAGGTCGGCCCGGAGGTCGCGGCGTACCGCCTGAAGGGCGACATCGCGCCCTACAAGGAGCTGTCGGACGCCCAGTTCGAGAAGGTCTCGATGCCCAAGCGGTGGCTGTCGTCCACCGCCGTCACCAACCTCTCCGAGATCCGCGGCAAGATCGCGGTCACGCAGTTGAAGGAGGGCTCGCTGCTCCAGAGCGACATGATCGTGGACCGGCCCGAACTGGAGGCCGGCCAGCAGGAGATCGCGATCATGATCGACGCGGCGACCGGTGTGGCGGGCAAGATCAACCCGGGTTCGCGGGTCAACATCTACGCCACGTTCAAGGACGAGACCGACAACGGCAAGGACCAGTCCAAGGTCATCGTCGAGAATGCCCGCGTGATCGACGTCGGCAAGCTGACGGCGCTCGACCCCGGGCAGTCCAGCAACGACCGCCGCCGGACCGCGAACGAGGCGGTCCCGATCACCTTCGCCCTCGGCACCGCCGACGCCCAGCGCGTCGCGTACGCCGAGTCGTTCGCCGAACACGTCCGGCTGGCCCTGGTCGCGGACGGCGCCGACACCACCGTCGCCCCCGGAGACCGCACGTACACCCTCGACGAGGACAAGTAGGAGGCCGTGATGCGCTCAGCCCCCACGAGGCCCTTGACGACAGGGCCCAGGGCGTGTCGCCCCGGGCCCGGCCGAGGAACCGGCCGAGGAATCGGCCGATGACCATCCGAATCCTCCCCGCCGTCGGCGACATCGACTCGGCCCGCGCGCTCACCACCCTCCTGAGCCAGCTCGCCGACGCCGAGCCCGCCCCACCGGTCGCGGACACCACGTCACTCCTCGACACCCTGGCCCGGCTGGCCGCCGAGTCCCTGGACGAGCTGCCCGAGGTCGTCCTCGTACACGAGCGGATCGGCCCGGTCCCCGCGCTGGAGGTCATCCACGACCTGGTCCTGCGCTTCCCGGCCGTCGGCGTCGTCCTCATCACCGCCGACACCAGCACCGGCGTACTGACCGCCGCCATGGACTCCGGCGCCCGCGGCATCGTCGGCCTGCCCCTCGGCTACGACGCCCTCGCCGAACGCGTCCAGGCCGCCGCCGCCTGGTCCATGGGCATGCGGCGCCATCTCGGCAACGGGACGCCGGAGTTGTACGCGGGACCCGGCGGCACGGTCGTCACCGTGACCGGCGCCAAGGGGGGCGTCGGCGCGACCGTCGCCGCCGTCCAACTCGCCCTGGCCGCCCAGGCGTCGGGCCGTTCCGTGGCCCTGCTCGACCTGGACCTCCAGTCCGGGGACGTGGCCTCGTACCTCGACGTGCAGTTCCGCCGCTCCATCGCCGACCTCGCCGGGATCAGCGACATCAACCCGCGGGTCCTCCAGGATGCCGTCTACAGCCACGACACCGGGCTCGGACTGCTGCTCGCCCCCGCCGAGGGCGAACGCGGCGAGGAGATCACCGACCGGGTGGCCCGGCAGGTCCTCGGCGCCCTGCGCTCCCGCTACGACGTCGTGGTCGTGGACTGCGGCGCCCAGCTGAACGCCGCGAACGCCGCCGCCGTCGAACTGGCCGACCAGGCCCTGCTGTTGGTCACCCCGGACGTGGTCGCCGTCCGCGCCGCCAAACGCATGGTCCGCATGTGGGACCGCCTCCAGATCCGCAAGGCCGAGGAGACGCTGACGGTCCTCAACCGCTCCTCCCGCGGTACGGAGATACAGCCGTCCCTCGTCGAACGCGTCACCGGCACGAAGGTGGCCCGTTCCACAGTGCCCGCCGCCTTCAAGGAACTCCAGTCGGTGGTGGACGCGGGCCGGATGCAGGACCTGGACAGCAAGTCCACGGTCAAGCAGGCGCTCTGGGCCCTGGCGGGGGAGCTGGGGCTGGTGGTCGCGCAGGAGAGCGGCGGCGGTGGCGGGCGCCGCCGCAAGGCGTCCTCGGACCGGGGTGCCCTCTCCCTCCGCCGCAAGGCCCAGGGCGACCGGGGCGCGGTCACCCTGGAGTTCGCCGGCATGTTCCCCCTGCTGCTCGTCGTGATGACGATCCTGTGGCAGTGCGTGCTGTACGGCTACACGTACTCCCTGGCGGGGAACGCGGCGGACGAGGCGGCCAGGGCCGCCACGGCGGCGTACGCGGCCGGCGGCGACCCCCAGGGCGCCTGTGAGGCCGCGGGCAAGGAGAATCTTCCGGACGCCTGGCAGGGAGCCGCCATCGGCTGCAACCGGGAGGGCGACGTCTGGAAAGCCGACGTCAACGCCCAGGTCCCCCTGTTCTTCCCGGGCTTCGACGCGGGCTGGCAGGTCGACGGCGAGGCGGGAGCGGCCGTGGAAGGGGATGTCGACTGATGCCCGGAAACCGCGCCCTCTTCTCACTACTGCTCCCTCGCGGTTCGTTTCCGGCGCGACGGCGAGCGACCACGGCGGTGGATGCCGGCGGCGCCGAACCCGCAGCGAACCGTCGCTGGGGCGACAGAGGCGTCTCCATGCTGGAGTTCGCCGGGTTCCTGCCCATCCTCCTTCTCGTCGGGCTGGCCACCATTCAGCTGGGCCTCGTCGGATACGCCGCCAACCAGGCCGGATCCGGCGCCCGGGCCGCCGCGCGGGTCGCCTCGCAGGGCGGGGCGGGCGAGGCGGCGGGTGCGGCCGCCATGAGCGACTGGCTCGACGCGAACGTATCCGCACCCATGGGAGGAGGAGACACGACCACCGCCACCGTGATCGTGCAGGTCCCGCTCCTCATCCCGTTCGTGGACGAGGGCTGGACCGTGCGCAAGAGCGCCACCATGCCCAACGACGAAGACGACTGACCTCCATGCCGAACCGACCTCCCCCGGAAGGGAGTTGAAGACATGAGCCTCAGGGCCCGTATCGCCGCCCCCGAAGAGGGCGGATCCGGCCGCGAGGACGGACACCTCGTCGCCGTCTACCGTGCCAAACTGCTCGAAGAGATCGACCTCGCGGAGATGTCGAGCCTCGCGGCGGCCGAGCGCCGCACCCGCCTGGAGCGCGTACTCGGCCACATCATCAGCCGAGAGGGCCCGGTCCTCTCCTCCGGCGAACGCGCCCAGCTGATCCGCCGGGTCGTCGACGAGGCCCTCGGCCTCGGCGTCCTCGAACCGCTCCTCGCCGACGCGTCGATCACCGAGATCATGGTCAACGGCCCCGACTCGATCTTCGTGGAGCGCGCCGGACGCGTGGAGCAACTGCCCATCCGGTTCGCCTCGAACGAGCAGCTGATGCAGACCATCGAGCGCATCGTCTCGACCGTCAACCGCCGAGTCGACGAGTCGAACCCCATGGTCGACGCCCGCCTGCCCACCGGCGAGCGCGTCAACGTCATCATCCCCCCGCTCGCCCTCACCGGACCGACCCTCACGATCCGCCGCTTCCCCCGCGCGTACACGCTCCCCGAGCTCATCGGCCTCGGCTCGCTGGACGAGCAGATGCTCATGCTGCTCGCCGCCTTCGTCCGCGCCCGCTTCAACGTCATCGTCAGCGGCGGTACGGGCACCGGCAAGACGACCCTCCTCAACGCGCTCTCCGGACTCATCCCGTCCCAGGAGCGCATCATCACCATCGAGGACTCCGCCGAACTCCAGCTCCAGCAGGAACACGTGATCCGCCTCGAATCCCGCCCCGCGAACGTGGAGGGCAAGGGCCAGATCACCATCCGCGACCTCGTCCGCAACTCCCTGCGCATGCGCCCCGACCGGATCATCGTCGGTGAGGTCCGAGGCGGCGAGACCCTCGACATGCTCCAGGCCATGTCCACGGGCCACGACGGCTCCCTCGCCACCGTCCACGCGAACTCCGCCGAGGACGCCCTGATGAGGCTCCAGACCCTCGGCTCGATGTCCGAGGTCCAGATCCCCTTCGAGGCCCTCAAGGACCAGATCAACTCCGCGGTCGACGTCGTCGTCCAGCTCACCCGGCACGCCGACGGCTCCCGCAAGGTCACCGAGATCGCGCTGCTCGTCTCGCACGGCCGCGAACAGTTCCGCGTCGTTCCCGTCACCCGATTCGTCCCCCGCCCCACCGGCCCCGACCGCGTCGTCCACGGCCACTTCGAACACCTCCCGCTGCCCCGCTCGGTCGCCGAGAAGCTGTACGTCGCCAACGAACCGCTGCCTCCCGCCTTCGGCGTCGCGGAAGCCATCGACGTACTGCAGACAAGGCAGGCCATCGGATGACTCATCGGATGACCCTCACCACCCTCACCACCCTCACCACCCTCACCACCTGCTCGACTGTCGGAAGGAGCGAGCCGTGAACGACCCGGCCCTGCTCGCCCTCGGCGCCACCGTCCTGTGCGGCACACTCGCCGTCGCGGGCGTGCACACGTACGCGTCCGGGCGCGCCCAGCGCCAGGCCCTCGTCGACCGCCTCTCCGGCGGCGGCCCGCTGCGCACCGCCGCCGGCCGCGCCCGCCGCTTCGCGTCCGTCGATCGCAGGCTCCGCCGGACCCGCCTGGGCCGCACCATCCAGCTGCGCCTCTCGGCGACGGGACTCGACGTGACGGCGGGCGAGTTCGCCACGTACGTCGCCGCCGTGGTCGCCGCCCTCTGGCTGATCGCGGCCGCCGTGCTGGCCCCGTTCTTCGGCCCCATCGCCGGCCTGATCGGCGTCTGGAGCGCCGCGATCTTCCTCAACTGGCAGCGCCAGAAACGCATCGAGGCCTTCATCAACCAACTCCCCGACGTGGCCCGCATCCTGGCCAACGCGGCGGCGGCCGGCCTCGCCCTGCGCACCGCCCTGGCGATGGCGGCGGAGGAGCTCGAAGCCCCGGCGGGCGAGGAACTGGCCCGGGTAGCCGACCAGTTGACCCTCGGCCGCTCGGTCGACGACGCCCTCGGCGAACTCGCCGAACGCCTCCCGTCCCGCGAACTCGTCGTCCTCGTCACGACCTTGGTGCTGTCCAACAAGGCGGGCGGCTCGGTGGTCAACTCCCTGCGGAACCTCACTCAGACCCTGGAGGACCGCAAGGAGACCCGGCGCGAGGTCCGCACGATGCTCTCCGAGGTCAACGCGACCGCCTTCACGGTCCCGCTCCTCGGCTTCGGCTCCCTCGTCCTCATCAACTCGTCGAACGAGGGCGCCCTGGCCAAGGTGACCGGCTCCCCACTGGGCCAGACCCTGGTGCTCATCTCGATGGGCCTCTACACGATCGGCTTCTTCGTCATCCGCCGCCTCGGCAAGATCGAAGTATGAGCATGCGCATGAGTCTGAGCATGAGTACGAGGAGGAGGGGATCACCTTGCTGGCCTTGCTGCTCGCCGCACTGATGGGCCTCGCCGTCGGGGGCATCTTCCTCGGCATCCGCATGTACCGCGCGGACGCCAAGCTCCCCGGCGACATGGCCCTCGCCCTGGAGGTCGGCTCGACCCGCGTCTCGAAGGCCGACTCGGCCGTCGACCGCCTCGGCATGCGCTTCGCACCGCTCGTCCTGCGCCTGATGGGCCCCCGCCGGGTGGACGCCAAGCGCCGCCGCATCGACATGGCGGGCAACCCCGCAGGACTGACCGTGAACCGCTACGCGGCCCGCCGGGCGGTGTACGGAGTCTTCGGCGTCGTACTCGCACTGGTCTTCCTCACCAACGGCCAGCTCCTGTTCGCCCTGCTGACCCTGGCCTTCGGCCTGCTGGCCGCCGACGCCCTCATCTGGCAGGCGATCCGCGAACGCAAGGACGTCATCGACCGCACACTCCCCGACTTCCTGGACGTGCTGGCGGTCGTGGTCTCGGCGGGCCTCGGCTTCCGCCAGGCCCTGGACCGGGTCGCGGAGCGGTACGAGGGTCCATGGGCGGACGAACTCCGCATCACCCTGCGCCAGATGGACATGGGCGTCAGCCGCCGCCAGGCCTTCGACGAACTCCGCAGGCGCAACTCCTCCGAACAGGTCGCCCAGTTCGTCTCGGCGTTGCAGCAGGGCGAGGAACTGGGCTCCCCGATCGCCGAGACCCTCATCCAGCTCGCCACGGACATGCGCCGCACCGACGCCCAGAACTCCCGCCGCCGAGCCGCGAAGACGATCCCCAAGGCGACGATGGTCACGCTGGTCTTCATGCTTCCGGCCACGATGATCCTCATCGCCACGGGAATGTTCCTGGGTTCGGGCACGAACTTCGGCTCGATCCTGGGGCGTTGAGATGACGTGGCTTTGGAAGCAGGGCCGGGCTACAGCGCCCCATCAGGGGCGCGGGGCTGTGACATCTGCGGCTCCGCCGCGTGGGCGCGACAAGCCACAGCGGACCCGCAGTTTCAGAACAACCCTCCTTACCGGTCGCTTCGGCGCTCGGGCCACCGGTTACCTCGCAGATGATGCCCCGGCGCCCGGCAACGTCCGCCTCCAGCTCAACGCCCTCCAGGCCCTCTGCCGGCAGGCGTTCGCGGTCCGGCTCACCCTGATCGCGCTCGGCGCCCCCTTCGCGATGGCCAACGCGGCACACGGCCCGTCCCGCTACGGCGTCCTCGCGGCCGCTGTCCTGGGCGTCATGGGCTCGTACGCCATGCTCAGGGACTGGGACCGCTTCGCCCCCCGCCTCCTGGCCCACCCCACCCTCATGGCGGTGGACCTGTTCTTCGGCGCGATACTCCTGCTGACCGCGTCCCCCGCCTCCCCCCTCGCATACGCCGCCGTCTGCACCCCGCTCCTCTCCGGCCTCCTCTACGGCTGGCGCGGCTCCGGCGTCTTCACGGGCCTCCAACTCGTCGTCCTGCTCACGGTGTTCAGGGCCTGGGAACACCGCCCCGGCACCGGCGCCAGCACCCTCCTCATCGCCGGCTTCTGCATCGCGGCCGGCATCATCGGCGTGACCCTCCGCAACCTGATGTTCCGCTTCGGCACGGCAGGCCAGGCCCTCGCGGAGGCGAACTCCCGGCTGGCCGTGGCGGAGGCCGTCGAGTCCGAACGGGCCCGGCTGGCCCGCGAGATGCACGACTCCGTGGCGAAGACCCTGCACGGCCTGGCACTGTCCGCCGAGGCACTCGCCATCGCCGCCGACCGCGATCCGGACTCCCGCGCCCTGAAGGACCAGGCCACGGCGGTGGCGGGCGCGGCTCGCCGAGCCGCGGCGGAGTCCCGGGACCTACTGCTCGACCTGCGCCGCCACACGACACTGACAAGCCCGCAGACGGACTTGAGGACGGAACTGACGGTAAGGCTGAGGGACTTCGAGTCCCGAACGGGCATCACGGCAACGCTCCACCACCAGCCCGCCCAGACTCCCGTCCCTCCCCTCTCTCCTGAGACGGCACACCAACTCCTGGCGATCGTCTCGGAGGCGCTGGAGAACACCTACCGCCATGCGCACGCAAGCCGGGTGGAGGTGTACCTGGACACCCACTCCGGCGGGTCCGCGTTGCACTTGACAGTGCGGGACGACGGAACGGGCACGTCCGTATCCCTCGATGACGTACAACTCCTGGCGAAATCCGGCCACTTCGGTCTCCTCGGCATGCTGGAGCGCGCGGCGTCGATGGGCGCGGGCATCCGGCTGCGCCGAGGTGAGCACGGAGGCACGGAGGTCGGCGTGGACATCCCGCCGGCCGCATCCCCCTCGAACACTCCCCAACAGGAGGCCGCACATGCCTGACCAGGCACTTCCCGGCCCACCCCTGCGGGTGCTGGTGGCCGACGACAACCCGGTCGTGCGGGCGGGCCTCGCGGCCCTGCTCGGCGCCCACCCCGACATCCGGGTCGCGGCGCAGGCGTCGAACGGCGCGGAGGCGGTCACGGCCGCGACCCGCCACCGCCCGGACGTGGTCCTCCTGGACGTACGCATGCCCGGGACGGACGGCCTGACCGCACTCCCTTCGCTGGCCCGGCTCGCCCCCGTGATGATGCTGACGTACAGCCGTGAACCCGAGGTGGTGGCCGAGGCGTTGCGTTTGGGCGCGGTCGGCTACCTGGTGCACGGCGAGTTCACGGCCGAGGAACTGATCGAGGCGGTACGGGAGTCGAGTGACGGGCGATCGGTCTTCACTCGCTCGGCTTCGACTGTCTCGGATTCGCTCAGCGTTTCGTACGAACCGAACGAAAGCTCTTCGCATCTGCAATCAGTTGTGGCACAGTCGTCGAAGGCTCGACCCGCCTACGCGGTGGGGCTCCACCGCCGCGACCGCAACCCACGCGATTTCGGGCTGAGTTCACGGGAGGTGGAGGTCATGGATCTCATCGCGGCCGGCATGAACAACCGGCAGATCGCCGCCACGTGCTTCATCAGCGAGAAGACCGTCAAGAACCACATCAACCGCATCTTCGCAAAGCTGCACAGTTCTTCGCGCAGCGAAGCGATCGCCCACTGGCTGGGCACAGCCCAAGGGGGGTGGAACCGGTGACTCCAATCTCGGGAAGTTGGGCCCCTGGACCCACCCTCAGTAGGCGGGTTCTCACGTACGGTGCGCGGGACGGTAGTGGTTTTGGGTGGGAGGGAAGGGATCACTGTGACCAAGAGCCTGGAGCCGGAGACCTCCACGGGGGCGAAGCAGGCGGTTCGGGGATGGGTCCGGACCGTGACCTCCCGAATGCGGGGACGCGACGGAGACGCGGGAGCGGGCTTCGTGGAGTACGCGGGGCTGATGATTCTGATTGCGGGGATCTTCACGCTGATCGACCAACTGGGGTTGGACGGCACGATCTCGGCCGCGATCGGCGACGCTGTCGACCGGGTCGTCGGCGGCGGGGGCTGATCCCCACTCTTCTTCGCAGCGACCGAGGGCAGACCCTCCCGATCTACATCTGGCTGACGGGGATTCTGCTCTTCGCAGCGTTCGCGTTTTTTGCGTTTGCCCAAGCGGCGTCCGCCCGGAACGGAGCTCAATCCGCGGCGGACGCTGCTGCGTTGGCTGCGACGCAGAGCGCTCGGGACGAGCTGATGGAGGAGCTGGGAGGCGCCATCGGAGTCGACGACAACTGGCTGGACTGGCTCGACGGCGATCAGTTCGAGGGCGCCGGGGCCACGGCCGCGGCCCAGCAGCTGGCCGCCGACAACGACTCAACGGTCCCGGGTGGGGCTCAGCGCACCACCATCAACGGTCTACCTGGATTCCGGGTGGAGATCGAGACGAACTACACGGTGGGCGACTCGATCATTCCGGGCACGGAGTCCCAGCGCGCCAGGGCGGATGCCACGGCCGTCATCGAGCCGCGGTGCGACTTCGACCTGGACGCCGATCCCACGGAGCTCATCACGCTGAACTGTGACGGCGAACCCGTGGACATCGACCCCGAAGATTTCGATTTGGACGACCTTCCCGACGCGTCCGTGCTGTTCTCTGTGCATCTGGCCGAGTGAAAGGAAGCCGTACCAATGGACTTTCGGCACACCATGCGGGGCCGCAGGGCACTGACCGCTGTGGCGATCACGACTGGGCTGGTCCTCACGGTGGCCGGTTGTGGCGGCGGAGACGACGGCGGTTCGGACAAGAAGGCGTCGTCCTCGTCGCCGGCGAAGAGTGATGGGGGCGGCGACAAGGAGGAGTCCCAGGCACCCTCCGGTCAGCAGACATTGGCCACCGCCAAGGATGGTGACATCACAGTCACCATCACCTCTGCCGAGCGTGAGCAAGGCGGCTTCGTTACCGTGTCTGGGCAGGTCACGAACGGTGGCAGCGGTTCCTGGCTTGGTGCTGAATGGCAGAGCGACGAGACCGAGTTGGCCAGTAACGGTGGGTCGCTGTCGGGCGCGAGCCTGGTCGATCAGGAAGGCAAGAAGAAGTACCTCGTGCTGCGGGACACCTCCGGTCGCTGCCTCTGTACGAAGTTCGCCCGTGTAAGGCCGGGCGACTCCGCAAGCTGGTACGCCCAATTCCCCGCTCCACCAGAGAACACGACCAAGGTCACCTTCCAGGTCGGTGCCATGCCCCCGGCCGACATCGAGCTTTCCGAGGGCGAGTAACCATGCCCCTCACCCTCCGCACCACAGCGACGACCCTCACCGCCCTCACCACCCTCGCCTTCCTGATCCCCCTCACCTCCGCCCACGCGGACGAGAAGGACCCCAGCGCCCCACCAGGCAGCGTCAGCTCCTCAGCGCCCCCGGAAGTCGACGCGAACAGCCCGGGCCTGAAGCTCGCCGACGGCGCCACGCTCGCGCCCGCGCGGGTGCTGGACATCAAGTCGGTCGTCGAGGACCTCGGTGGTGAGGAACGCCGCGAGGACACGAACGAGGACGTGACGTTCGCGCTCCAGGCGGAGGTCCTCTTCCCGAAGGACAGCTCGAAGCTGAACCCGGAGGCGCGCTCCCGTATCAAGGCGATCGCGGACGAGATCAAGGCCCAGAACGCCACGAACGTCCGCGTCTTCGGCTTCACGGACAACCTCGGCTCGTACGCGCATGGCGTCACCCTCTCCAAGAACCGCGCGGAAGCGGTCCACGACGAGCTCGCGGCCGGCCTGGGCCCGGACATCACCTTCGAGGTACGCGGCTACAGCGAGGACTACCCGATCGCCGACAACACCTCGGAACAGGGCCGCCGCAAGAACCGCCGCGTGGAGGTGACGTTCCCGAAGGTCGCGGAGCCAAGCCCCAACCAGAGCTGAGTCGCTGCCGGCGTCCTGCCCGTCCCCCGATCCGCGGCGGCGTGTGGGCCGAGCGAGTGAATTCCGTGGACGCGCATCACAGGCCCGGCAGGTGGCCACGGCCCTGGTCGGCGGCCTCGGGCCCGGCGGTGCGGCGGGTGGTGTCGAGGGGCGACGGGCGCCGAGATCCAGCATTCTGGACGCAGATGCGATCACGCGGCCAACATTGGGGAAGTCGAGTCCCATGAGCGAATCAGAGTTTCCGCCGGAAGGCCGGCCCGTGGACCTCTATCTCGACCTGTTGCGTGTCCGAATGACTCCAGCGGACTACGCGTTGCTGCTCCGCATGGTCGAGCCCGTACTGGAGGCGATGCAGGAGCAACGTGCCGGACCGATCGAGTTGAGTCTGCAAGGCGTGGACGGCGCCAGCGTCTCGCAGGAGATCCGCGACGAGGCGTCTCTCGTCGTGGCCGTCGCCGCCACCGGGCGTCTGGACAACCAGATCGTCGAGATCGAGACCGAGGAGACCGGCCGCGTCAGGGTCGTCACGGATTCGGACACCGCGGCCGATCCCGCCCGGTGCAAAGAGATCGCCGACTTCATCGGTGAACGGCACCGGCAGGACGAAGAGCTGCGAGGCATCGCCGAGGTGAGCGGCCTGCCCACCGATGTCTGACACGCATCGCGGGGTCCGGTCTCCGCTCTCCGCCGCGGGGATCCGCCCGAGACGTTCTGGTCACGCTGGTCACGGCACGAGGATGATCTTGCCCGTGGTGCGCTTCTCCTCGATCGCGCGGTGCGCCGCGGCCGCTTCGGCCAGCGGGTAGGTGCGTTGGACCGTGACCCGCAACCGGCCCTCCTCGATGCGTTCGGTGATCCGCTCCAGCACCTGTCCGGAGGGCTCGGCCGTGACCCAGACGTAGCGCAGGCCACGGTCGACGGCCTGCCGTTCGTCCGTGCCCGGGTCGATCGACGCGCCGATGAGCAGACCGCCCGGCCGGAGCACGTCGAGGGAGCGCGGCCCGTACGAACCGCCGACCAGGTCCAGGACGGTGTCCACCGGGGCCACCGAGGTCCGGAAGTCGGCGGCGGTGTAGTCGATCAGTTCGTCGGCGCCCAGACCGCGCAGGAAGTCGTGGTTGGCCGCCCGGGCGGTGCCGATGACGTGTGCCCCGAGTTCCTTGGCGAGCTGCACCGCGACGTGGCCGACGCCGCCCGCCGCCGCATGGATCAGCACCCGGTCGCCGGCCCGGACCCCGGCCAGCACGGCCAATGCCTGCCAGGCGGTGAACGCGACCAGGGGCACGGCCGCGGCGTGCACCAGGTCGAGGTTCTTGGGCTTGGGGGCCAGCGCGGTGGCCGGTACGGCGGTGTACTCGGCGTACGCGCCACGCCGGGTGACCGCCAGCATGCCGTACACCTCGTCGCCCGGCGCGAACCGCGTCACGCCCCGGCCGATCCGCATGACGACGCCGGCCACGTCGTTGCCCGGCGTCCACGGCAGGGTGACCAGCCCCGGCACACGGCCCGCCCGGAGAACCGCGTCGCCCGGGTTGACTCCGGCGCCGGCGACCCGCAGCAGTACCTCCCCGGGACCGGGCTCCGGCACGTCGGTCTCGTCGTAGGCGAGCACCTCAGGACCGCCGAACGCCGTTTGGACGATGGCATGCATACGGGCGGACATCAGGACTCCTCGTCGCTCTTCGGCAGTGGGTCTCGCTGCGTCCCATGGTCCGCCCGTGCTGGAGCTGATCGCCGGCAAGTGGACCATGCTGGTGTTGGTGGCGCTGGAGGACGGCCGGCCCATGCGGTTCGGCGAACTGCGCCGGCGGCTGGACGGCGTGACGCCGAAAGTGCTGACGGGGACCCTGCGGGCGCTGGAGCGCGAGGGACTGCTGACGCGCATTCTGTACCCGACCGTGCCGCCGTGCGTGGAGTACCGGCTGGCCGGGCTGGGCCAGGAAGTGGGCGGGCTGGTGCAAAGCATCACCGACTGGTCGCAGGCGAACATCGCCGCACTCCAGGCCGCACGGGAGGAATTCGACGAACGCGCCGCCCGCCAGGCCCCTGGGGCCGCCGACAACATGCCCTTCGTGCAGGTGAGCCGCGCACGGGGGAGGGGCGTCGGTTCAGCTGTGGTCCCGGGGCGTCGGACGGCGCGTGGTGAGCAGGAGCGCGATGTCGTCGGGCCGGTCGGCGACATGCCGGGCCGTGGCGGTGAGCCGGTCGGCGACACCGGCCAGTGAACGGCCGCCCGGGCGGGCGGCGGGGGAACCGGCCCGGGCCAGCGCCACGCGCAGCGCGGTGATGCCCTCGTCGATGTCGACACCGGGCCGCTCGACCAGTCCGTCGGTGTAGAGCGCGAGAATGGCGCCCGGCTCCAGCTGCAACTCCGTCACGGGGTACTGGGCGTGCGGGTCGACCCCGAGCACGACACCGCCGGGGATGTCCAGGATGTGGGTACGGCCGTCCGGGTAGCGGATGATCGGCGGCGGATGGCCCGCCCGGGCGACCTGGGCCAGGCCGGTGCCGGGGTCCAGCCGGATGTAGCAGCAGCTGGCGAACTGGCCGGGATCGAGGTCGATCAGGAGATGGTTGGTGCCGCTCAGGACCTCGTCGGGCGGCCGGTCGCCGAGCGCGAAGGCCCGTACGGCGCTGCGCAGCTGCCCCATGGTGGCGGCCGCCTGGACTCCGTGTCCCTGTACGTCGCCGATGACCAGGGCGAGACCGTCCCCGGACGCGACGACGTCGTACCAGTCCCCGCCCACGTCCATCCCCTGTGTGCCGGCCAGATAACGCCCGACGGTCTCCACCCGCGGGTGTGCCGACAGATGCCGGGGGAGGAGGGCCTGTTGCAGTCCGCGGGCGAGCGCGGCCTCGGTGTCGTACCGCCGTGCCTTCTCCATCGCGTGGGCGATCAGTCCGGCGAGGGCGGTGAGCACCGAGCGTTCCTCGGTGGAGAAGGCACGGGAGCGGTCGAACCCCAGGATGCAGGAGCCGACCGGACGCCCGGAGGCGATGAGCGGCAGGAAGGCGCGAGCTCCCTCCGTCGCGTCCATGGGGATGCCGGGGTAGGCGGCCGCGAGCTGCTGCATCGACTCGAAGAAGAGTGGCCGGCCGCTGGTGAGGGTCTCGACGCCGGGCAGCCGGACGTCGAGACCCACCCCTTCGAACGGGGCGAGGAAGTTCTTGGGGAAGCCCGTCTCCCAGGCCAGGTACAGGTGCCGGTCCTGCAGCAGATAGATGGCGAGCCGACGGCCGCCGAAGGCCGGCAGCAGCTCCTGCATCACCACCGCGGACACCTGGCGGGCGGTGACCGCCTCGGTCAGCGCGATCGCGAGGATGATCGGGCGGTACAGCGGGGCCATGGAGGTGACTTCGGCGGCGGATCCGTCGGCCAGGGGCATGACCGCCGGCGCGGGCCTCCCGGGCGAGGGTGCGGGCTCGGGCGGCGGGTCCGCCATCCGGTTCGCCGGGACGATTCTGCAGGTCAGAGTGTCGGGGCCGGGATAGACGGAGAGGGCGAGCCAGTCACCCCCGTCAGCGTGCGGGGCGGGCTCCCCGCCGTGCCCGGTAGGCCGTACGGCGTGAAAGTGCACCGGGTCCGGTGACAGCAGGGCCTCGCGCAGATGGTCCTCGTAGGCGGGCTGGTCCAGCCACGGCACCCCTTCCCACAAGGAGTAGCCCAGAAGCTCTGTCCGAGGCCGGCCCAGGAGCTGCGCCGCGCGCGGATTCGCGTAGGTGATCAGTCCCAGCCGGTCGAGGCAGAGCACGCCCTCCGGGAGCAGGTCGGCCGCTCCGTCGGCCGCCGGGCCGATGCCCGGGTCGAGGACGATGCCGCAGACCGGGTGCGTGCCGGGCGCCACGGACGTGTCATGCGGCGTCCAGAGGTCCAGCAGCCGCAGTGTGCCGTCGGTGGTGCGCACGGGCAGCGGCAGGGGCGGCGGTCTTCCCGCGGCCGTCTCCCGCAGGGTGGTCAGGATCTGGTGCGCGTCGGTGCCGGCCACGGCGTCCGCGAGTGCCTGCGGGGTGCCGGTGAACTTCTCCGGCGCCGCGGCCAGCAGCGCGTGCAGACGGTCGTCCGTGGTCACGACGTCGGTCGCCGGGTCCCAGCTGAAACGCCCGATGTGCCCGACCGGCGGGGCCGCGGCCGGTGGCCGTACGCACAGCGGCTCGCCCTCCCAGGCGACCGCAGGACCGTCGCCGTCCTCCAGGCTCCGCAGAGCCGTGGCCAGGTCCTCGGCCAGCTCCGCCACGCGGTCACGGTCGGGCAGCACCTCGACGGCGTCCGACACCGAGGGGCGCAGGACGGTCAGTACGCCGTAGGTCGTCGACGCGCCCACGACGGGCACGTACACGGACCCGAACTGGAACGGCAGGCCCGCCGCGAACTGGGGGTAGCGGCGCATCGTCTCCGTGGCGTCCGGAAGCACCACCTGGACACCGAGCCGGTAGGCGTCGGCGACGGGGAACCGACGGTCCACGTGCAGCCGCCACCAGGGCCGGAACAACGGCCCCGGCAGGCCCGCGAGCACGGCGAGCCGCAGCAGCCCGGGCGTACCGGAGCGCAGGTACACGCCGCCCGCGAAGCCGCCGGCCGCGCTGATGGCCTCCGTCGTGATCCCGGTCAGCAGCGCGGCCAGGCGTCCGGGCGTCCGGATGTCGTGCTCGGGGCTCCCAGTCATCGGCCCTACCTCGTCCGTGCGCCGCCGGGTGGCTGACACAGCAAGAATGCGTCACGACGCCCTTCGCCTGCACCCTGACGAGGAGCTCCGCCTGTGGACCCGACGAGGCTACCGGGGCCGGGCCGGGCACCGCCTCGATCCCCTCCGGAGAGCCGCGTCAACATCGGTCTCATCCAGCGGAGGTGATCCGACGATCGACCCGGTCGTCCCGATGGCACTGGCTGCCGACTGCCGAGGACGCTTCGGGCGCGAGGTCCGGCGCCGGTGCGACAGCAGGGCCGGGCCGTCGCCCGGTCCGTCAAACGCGGCGAACCGGTGAGCGCCGGTCTACTGCGCGCCCGGGAACGCCTCTAGCCTCGGCGTACAGGTCTCATACACCGGAGAAGCAGATGGACTACTACGATCTCGGCACCCACAGCCGCCCCGTGACGACGTCGTCCGCGGAGGCCCAGATGTGGTTCGACCGCGGTCTGAACTGGTCGTACGCCTTCCACCACGAGGAAGCCGTCTCCTGCTTCGAGGCCGCCGCCGCCGCGGACCCCGACTGCGCCATGGCCCACTGGGGCATCGCCTACGCCCTCGGCCCGAACTACAACAAACCCTGGGAGTTCTTCGACGGCGAGGATCTGACCCGCACCGTCGACCGCACACACGCCGCCGTGGAACTCGCACACGAGAAGGCAGCCGGCGCGACCCCCGTCGAACAGGCGTTGATCGGTGCGCTGCGTGCCCGCTATCCGCAGGCGGAGGCCGTCGAGGACTGCTCGGTGTGGAACGAGCCCTACGCCGACAGCATGCGCGCCGTGTACGAACTCGCCCCGGACGACCTCGATGTCACCACGCTCCACGCCGACGCGCAGATGAACCTGACGCCCTGGCAGCTGTGGGATCTGCGCACCGGCGAGCCCGCCGAGGGCGCGCGCACGATCGAGGCGAAGGGGGCCCTGGAGCGGGCGATCGCCACCGATGCCGGGGCGGGGCACCCCGGCGCCCTGCACATGTACATCCATCTGATGGAGATGTCCCCGAGCCCCGAGACCGCGCTGCCCGCCGCGGACCGGCTGCGCGGCCTGGTCCCCGACGCCGGCCACCTGCAGCACATGCCCACCCACCTGGACGTGCTCTGCGGCGACTACCGGCGTGTGGTCTCCGACAACAGCGCGGCGATCGTCGCCGACGAGAAGTTCCGCGCGCGGGCCGGGGCGATGAACTTCTACACCCTGTACCGGTCGCACAACTACCACTTCAAGATCTACGGGGCGATGTTCCTCGGCCAGGCGAAGACCGCCCTGGAGACCGCCGCCCGACTCGAAGCCTCCATTCCCGAGGAACTGCTGCGGGTGCAGAGTCCGCCCATGGCGGACTGGCTGGAAGGCTTCCTCGCCATGCGGGTGCATGTGCTGATCCGCTTCGGCCGCTGGGCCGACCTCGTGCAGGTGCCGCTGCCCGCCGATCCGCGGCTGTACTGCGTGACGACCGCGATGCTCCACTACGGCCGCGGTGTCGCGTTCTCGGCCACCGGCCGGATCGCCGAGGCCGAGGCCGAACGCGAACTGTTCCGCGAGGCGGTCACCCGGGTTCCGGAGACGCGGATGCTCTTCAACAACACCTGCGTGGACATCCTCGCGGTCGCGTCGGCGATGCTCGACGGCGAAGTGGAGTACCGCAAGGGCAACCACAAGGCCGCCTTCGCCGCACTGGAGCGGGCGATCGCACTCGACGACGGCCTCCCCTACGACGAGCCGTGGGGATGGATGCAGCCCACCCGGCACGCGTACGGCGCCCTGCTCCTCGAACAGGGGCGCGTCGCGGAGGCGGAAGCCGTCTACCGGGCCGATCTGGGGCTCGACGACACCCTTGCCCGCGCCTCGCAGCACCCCGGCAACGTCTGGGCCCTGCACGGATTCCACGAGTGCCTCGTCCGGCTGGGCAAGGCGGGGGAGGCACAGATCGTGGCCCAGCAACTGAAGATCGCCACCGCCCTGGCGGACGTACCGATCGAGGCGTCCTGCTTCTGCCGCCTCGAAACCGTCACCGGCGCCGGAGCCGCCGATACCGGTTGTTGCTGAGGCCGATCGGCCGAAGGCCTCATCCGGCCAGGTCCCGCTCACGGCCGACCCGAGTGTGCCTTGAGGCCGAGCGGCCCGCGCCCGTAGGGGCTCGGCGTACCCCTTGACTTCGTACGGTCATCGCGCCACATTTCTGACTCTGCATCAGAACCCGGACACCACAAGCTCGTTGCTTCCCGGGGTGCACAGCACGCTCTCCCATTCCTTCGCCCTGCTGGAGGGCCCTGCCATGGCCACGAGCGCGGACCCTGTCAGACGTACCGAATCCTCCTCCGCGCCCGGCCCTTCGCGGCGCGCGATGCTCGGCGGGGCGGGTGCCGGGCTCGCGCTGGCGGCCGGTCTCCCGGGACTCGCCGGGACCGCCGACGCGGCCGAGCCGCCCCTGCTCGGCACGTACGACGTCGTGGTGATCGGCTCCGGAGCGGCGGGGATGACCGCGGCGCTGACGGCCGCTGAGCAAGGGCTGAGCTGTGTCGTCGTGGAGAAGGCGGCCACCTTCGGCGGCTCGGCGGCCCGCTCCGGCGCGGGCATCTGGATCCCGAACAACTCGGTGATCCTCGCCGCCGGTGTCCCCGACACTCCGGCGAAGGCGGCGCCGACACCCTGGATCTGGACGCCGACACCCTGTTCGCCTGGACCCGCACCCCGGCAGGGCCCACGCTGTTC
>NZ_JBFAHW010000157.1:0-21101 GCF_040654355.1 Streptomyces sp. NPDC050704
GCCTGACGAGGCCGGCGTCGTAGGCGAAGATCACGGCTTGGACCCGGTCCCGGACCCCGATCTTGGTGAGGATGCTGCCCACGTGGGACCCCCGACAGGGGCCCGTCTTTTGTGGAGCAGTCGCATCTCTGGTTCAACTCGGTCTGGGAAGCGGTCTCCACCGAGATGACCTTCACGTAAGGCTGGCGTAACCGCCGTATTCGAAAGTGCACTCGATGGCTGGTCGTTCCAGAGTTCTTTGATGGTGCGGGTTACGTCGGGTCGTGACGGTTGTCGTGGGCCGCGCTATGCCGGGGGAATGAGGTATCCCGATGGCGGTGGTTTGGCGGTCGAGGAACGGGCTCGGCGTGAGCAAGTCCGGCTCGCAGCCGCTGGCCTGACCGAAGCGGGGCCAGTGACCGGGAGATGACCCGACGGTTCAGGGTGACCCGGATGTCGGCGAACCGCTGGCGGCGGGCGTCGGCTTCGGCATTCGGCAGGCCCTGGCCTCCAAGGGTCCCGGCGGCGCTTGCTGCAAGCTCGCCCCGGAGCAACTCCGGGTGCTGGAGACGGTGTCGGATGCCGGCCCGGCCGCCTCCGGCTCGGGTGACGCGGTGCGTGAGGCGACGAGGCTGTCTGGCAGATGCCCGAAGACACAGACTCCTTTACTCGGCCGAGTACGCTGAACACTGACCTCGAAGAACGACCCGTCGCACGCCGCTCAGGGGCTCCGCAACTGGGGGTCAAGGGGTCGCAGGTTCAAATCCTGTCGTCCCGACGGTGTGAAGGGTCTTCGCAGGCGAGAGCCTGTGGGGGCCCTTCTTCTGTGTAGATCGTTCCCGGCTTCGAGGTTGAGCATGCCGCTCATGGGCACCTTTACTCGGAGGTGGCGAAGATGCCGTTGCTGGACCTGGACAAGATGACCGCGGGGCTGTCGAAGACCTGGTCGGGGTTTGTGCGGGACTGGGACCGCTCGCTGCGGTCGGGGATCCGACCGACGTCACGCGGGCGCATGGGTAGGCGTTCCAGGTGTGGATGATCGAGACGCGTTCGGCGTCGACCGCGCTGAACAAGCACAAGGCACTGCAACAGTTCTTCAAGTGGCTGCTGCTCGACGAGGGCGAGATCGACCGGTCGCCGATGGAACGCGTCAGGCAGCCGAAGCTGCCGCAGAAACTGGTCCCGGTCATCCGCGGCGACGAGACTACGAAGGTCCTCGGCACCTGCAGGGGCAGAGAGTTCGCGCAGTTGCGGGACGAGGCGATCATCCGCCTGTACTGCAATACCGGAGCTCGCCTGTCCGAAGTCGGTAACCTTCTGCTCGACGACATCGATCTGACCACGGAATCCGTCCGCTTCCATGGCAAGGGCAGCAAGGATCGGCGGGTGAGGTTCGGGCCGAGGACCGCGCGAGCCGTCAGCCGTTATCTGCGGGCCCGTGCCAAGCGCAAGGCGGCCGATCTGCCGGATCTGTGGCTGGCCGAGCGGGGGATCCGGCCGCTGGCCCCCAACGGCATCAAGATCATGCTCAAGCGGCGGGGCCTTGCGGCCGGGCTGGTCAAGCTGCACGCGCACCGGTGGCGGCACACCTTCGCCCATGAATGGAAGCGCGCCGGGGGCGACACCGGCGACCTGATGCTGCTGCTCGGCTGGACGTCGCAGGAGATGCCCCGCCGCTACGGAGCCAGCACCGCTGCTGAACGTGCCCAGGAAACCCACCAGCGGATCGGGGTCGGCGACCATGTCTGAGCCCCTGGAAACGGCTGTGCGGTCGGGCACTGCACGCGAGCAGCAGCAAGGCCGGCAGCTGGACGTACTCGCAGGCGGGCACGCCGCCAGGCTGGACAGCGGCAAAGGGCGACCGCCAGGACCTGCGTGAGCTGGAGGTTCATGCCCGAGAGGTCCCGGAACGATGTGTCGCATGAGCAACTGCCGTTCGACATCGCAGCTGCGACCAGGTCACGGACGAGTGCTCAAGCAGATGCTCGCCATCGACGGGGCGCTGACGGCCGGGCCCGGCCACCGGTGCCGGACGAGCCGTCCGTGGGCCCGCTGTCCAGACGGTCACCGCATCGTGACGGAGAACGGCCGGGTCGCGATGCGCGGCACCTCCGCACGGCTCGGCCCTCCTGCGTGCCCTGCTTCTCGGCAAGCCGGTTGGACTGGTCGCCGTTCCGCTCTGTGGTCTGCTGTCCGATCGGGTAGAGCGTCGATCCGGAACGACACCGACCTCAGGCAGCGCGGCAAGGCGTCGTACGCGGACCGGGGTCCGTGCGCGACGCCTTTCCTGTTCAGGGCGTCAGCCCTTGACGGGGCCGCCGTTGATGGCGACGCGCTGGCCGTAGCGGGCGTAGGGGTAGTAGTCGTACGTCGCATGGTGCTGGACGCAGCGGTTGTCCCAGAAGACGAGCGTGTCCGGGGTCCAGCGGACGCGACAGTGCAGGACCGGCCTGCGGGCGATGATGTCGAAGAGGACGTCGAGCAGGGCCCGGCTCTCGTCGGCGGAGAGCTGCGGGATGCGGCTGGTGTAGGCCTTGTTGACGTACAGCAGTTTCCGGTCGGTTTCGGGGTGCCGGGCGATGAGCGGGTGTTCGCTCTTGGGGATGACGTAGTCCGCGGGCGGTGTGTATCCCGCCAGGGCCTGCGCGCCGTCGTGTATCGCGGTCAGCGGATCCAGCAGGGCGCGCATGGCCGGTGAGAGCATCTCGTAGGCGAGGTGCATGTTGGCGAAAAGGGTGTCGCCGCCGCATCCCGGCTCGGGTATCTCGGTGATGTAGAGCATCGACCCCAGTGACGGTTCGGCGTCGGCGGTGCCGTCCGCGTGCCAGCCGTTGCCCGCCACGTCCGCCGCGGCCGACGTCGTGCGGATCTCCAGGATGTAGGGATCGCCCTCGGGCGGCGGCGGGTTGACGGGGCGCGGTTCGCCGAAGACGGCGGCGAATCGCTTGTGATGCTCGGCGGTGATCGTCTGATCGCGGAAGACGAGGACGTGGTGGTCGCGGAAGGCAGCCCGGATCTCTTCCAGTTGCTCCGCCGGGATCTCCTTCGACAGGTCGACGCCGGAGACTTCCGCCCCCAGAACGGGGGTGATCCGTTCGACGGTGAGCGTGCGGTAGGGGTACACGGGACGTGTGGTCACCGCTTCCAGTGCTTCGCGCTCGTACGGCTCCATGTCAACCTCCAGAGGGGGGTGGGGTTACAGGTCGGCGGTTCCGCGGGCACCGGCACCCGGGGACGCGAGCGTCGCCCTGATGGTCTCGGCCACCGTGTCCACGTGGGGTGCCGCGACGATGCCGTAGTGGTCCGTGGGCAGATACCTGCGTACGGCGGACGGGGGCAGGCAGGTGTTCCACTGCCGTTCCGGTTCCTGAGGGTCTGCGGGAGTGGGCATGCACGCCGTGGGGTGTTCGGCGAGCCACAGATACGTGGGGACGGAGACCAGCGGCCGCACGTGATGTTCCCCGAGGCTGTGCAGGTTCGCGCGGCAGCATCGGGCCAGTCTCTCGGCGTACGCCTGCGCGTGCTCGGTCGGCAACGAGGAGGCTCCGGCGCCGAGTTCGGCGGCGAACACCTTCTCCAGATGAGCCTCGTCGTAGGCGGCGACCAGCGCTTTGGCCCGGGGCGGTGGCGGATCCAGAAGGTAGAGCGCCTCCAGCGGCCGGCCGGCCGATTCGCCGAGGCCTGCCATCTCCATCGCGACACGGGCGCCGTAGGACCATCCGGCCAGGTGAAGCCGGTGGTCCGGTCCGCCGAAGCGCTCACGTAGTTCCGCGTCGTAGTGACGGGCCCGCTCGGCCAGTGACCATGCGGGCATCTCGGGGTCGCGGAGTGCCGGGTCGGCGATGAGGCACACCGTCGGCGCGGGTCCGAGAGCTGCCACCAGGGAGCGGTAGGCCTGGATGTCTCCGCCCACGGGGTGCACCAGGCACAGGACGGCCGACCCGGTTCCCTCCTGCCAGATGTCGAGGACGACCCGGGCGGCGCTGCAGGCCGCCTCGGTGGTGGGCTCGGCGGAGGTGAGGGCCGCCTCGATGTGTTTCAGGATCTCCGTGAGGCTGACGCGGTGACTGAAGGAGGCGAGGTCGAACTCGACGCCGTAGTCGTCCTCGATCCGGGCGACGAGGCTGATCAGGGTCAGCGAGTCGGCGCCCAGGTCGTAGAGGGAGTCCTCGGGGTCCAGTTCGTTCACGCCCAGCAGATCCTGGATCACTCGGGCCATGGCGTCCGCCCGCTCCCCGGAACCGCCGGCGACAAAGGCTCCCTCCTCTCCGTCCGTCGGGTGCACCGGTCCGGAGCCCGAGGACCCGTCCGCGATCCCGGCAGCGGCGTAGAAGACTCGGGAGACATCGATGTCAGTTGTGGACACGAGGAGTTGAGGCAGTTGCAGGGCCAGGGCGTGCGCGAAGACCGCTTTGCCCTCCTCGACGGTCAGGCCGACCGCGAGGTGGGCCTGATGGCGGCTGTCCGTGTCCAGGACACGGGCCGCCATTCCGGTCTCGCGCCAGATGTCCCAGTCGATGCCGATCCGGACGGTCGCCTCCGTCTCGGCGGCCCGGTGGTGGGCGAAGCCGTCGAGGAGGCCGGCGCCGGCCGCGTAGTCGCTCTGGCCGACACCGCCGAGCAGTGCGGACATCGAGGAGCAGTAGACCGCGATCTCCGGGCGGAAGGCTCCGATCAGGTGCTCGACGACGAGTGCGCCCCTCTCGCGGACCGCGGCGGCGTTGCGCATCGCGGTGGCGTCACGTCGTACGAGCAGCCCGCCGTGTCCGAGACCGGCCGCGTGGATGACGCCGTCCAGCCGTGACGTGTGGCCGGCGACGGCCGCCGCCACTTCGTGAACGGGCATGGTCGCGAGATCCGCCGGGATGAGGCCGACGCGGTCGGCCCATCCGTTCAACTCCTCGGGCAGCCGCGGGTTTCTCGACAGTAACAGGACCCGACCGCGGGTGTGTTCGAGCAGCCAGGCGGCGATGGCGCGGCCTATGCCGCCCGTGCCGCCGAGCACCAGGTGGACGGTGTCCGCTCCGGCCGGTACGAGGGACCGCGTACCCTCCGGCTCCGGTACGGGTAAGGTGCCCGGCCGCCACCAGTAACCCTGCCGCAGCGCGAGCTGGCGCGGTAGGGACGGTCCGTCGCGATGACCGGCCTCACGTGTACCGGCGACGACCGAGGCCACATGTCCGGCCCAGCGGGTGAGGTCGCCGTCGGGAAGGTCGAGCCAGTGGCCGTTCAGGGCGGACTCCTGATGGGCGACCTCGACCGGCCCGGCGAGGAGCGCCAGTTCAGGTCTGTCCACCGGGCCCGTCACGGGCCGGGCGCCGTACGACAGCCACCACACACGTGGGGAACCGTTTCGCCCGGCCAGCGCCTGGGCCAGGGCCGCCGTGCTGTCCAAGCAGGTGCGACGGGCGTGTTCCAGGGTGCCGGAACCGACCGGCCCCGTCACGTCGAGGGGCAGGGCGTGCACCCACTCCGTGTCGGCAGAGACCGGGACGCCGTCCTCGGACAGCGCATCGAGCAGCCGGCGCAGAGACGCCGGATCGGCAGGGTCCGCGTCGTAGGCGTCCGGTCCTCTGCGGGCGAAGACGCCGGCCGGGTACACCCGTATTACTCGCGACGTGACCGTTCCGAAGGGCGTGAGCGCTGTCTGCGGAGTGCTCTCGGAGGCTACGACGACCACGGCGGACGCGCGGCCGGTCGGCACGGTGGCAGGCACGGTGGTGTCCGCGACGGCGGCACGGCGCAGCCGGACCCAGTGCGGCTGGTGCAGCCAGTTCTCCCGGGGCAGCCGCCGGGGTGCGGCGGCCGGGGCCACGCGCGGCTCCTCGGGCAGTCGGTCGAAGTCGTATTCCGCGAGGGAGAAGGACGGGGGAGGGAAGTCCCAGGGCGCCGAAGCGGAGCCCGCCCCCCAGTCGACAGGGCGTCCGGCGGCCCAGTCCTCGGCGAGGTCGTGGGCCGTGCGACCGGCCGCGGAGACCGTTACGGCGTCCGGGTCCGCGCTACCGGGCGGCACCGTTCCCGTGGCCACCGCGCGCAGCCACTGCTCGGCCGCGGCGGCGTCGGGTACAGGCGCCGCGGTCCGCAGGCGGCGAGGGACCCGTCCGGCCTGGAGATGGCGCAGCACGAAGCCGTGCCGCTCCGGATGCAGTTGGAGGTAGTCGGCGATCCGGGTGGCGTCGGCGGCGAGGGCGTCCGCGCTGGAGGC
Source organism: Streptomyces sp. NPDC050704 (assembly GCF_040654355.1). Classification (NCBI taxonomy): domain Bacteria; kingdom Bacillati; phylum Actinomycetota; class Actinomycetes; order Kitasatosporales; family Streptomycetaceae; genus Streptomyces; species Streptomyces sp. NPDC050704. The sequence goes on from NZ_JBFAHW010000157.1 coordinate 6,185, forward strand.
CGACAGCACCAGGCACCCGGGTACCTCGCGGGTCACCACCGGTCCGGGCGCGGTGTCCTGCTCCACGATGACGTGGGCGTTGGTGCCGCCGATCCCGAAGCTGCTGACCGCGGCCACCCGTTCGCGTCCCTCCGGCCAGGGCGTGGCTTCGGCCGGGACGTAGAAGGGGGCGGGATCGAGGCCGATCTCCGGGTTGAAGGCACGGAAGTTGAGGTTGGGCGGGAGGATCCCGTGGTGCACGGCGAGAACCGCGCGTACGAGGCCCACCACACCGGCGGCCGCGCCCATGTGACCGAGCTGGCTCTTGACGGAGCTCAGAGCGCAGCGGCCGGACTCGTTCACGTCGAACGCCTGTCGCAGCGCCCCCACTTCGATCGGGTCGCCCAGCCGGGTGCCGGTGCCGTGGGCCTCCACATAGCCGAGGTCGGCGCCCGTGCGTCCGGCGCGGGACAGGGTGGTCCGGATCACCTCCCGCTGCCCGGCCAGGGACGGCGCGGTGTAACTCATCTTCGCCGCACCGTCATTGTTGATCGCGGAGCCCGTGATGAGTGCGTGGACGGTGTCGCCGTCGCGCCGCGCCTGCCGCAGCGTCTTGAGGACCACGACGCCGACGCCGCTCGCGCCGACCGTGCCGGTGGCGTCGTCGCTGAAGGGCCGGCAGTCGCCGTCCGCGGAGAAGATGTGCTGCGGGCGGTAGCGGTAGCCGCCGGTCAGCCCGGGGTCGATGAGCACTCCTCCGGCGAGCATCACGTCGGCTTCGCCCTGCCGGAGCAGACCGGCGGCGAGGTGCACGGCGACCAGAGAGCTGGAGCAGGCGGTCTGGGCGCTGAAGGCGGGGCCGGTCAGCCCGAGGTGGTACGCCACCTTGGTGGCCAGGAAGTCCTTTTCATGGTGCAGGGCGAGCTGGAAGCCGTCAGGCAGTCGGGCGGGGTCCGCCTCGCGCAGCAGGGACTGGAAGTAGGTGTTCTCCCCGGCGCCGGCCACCAGGCCCACCCGGGTGGCCGAGGTGCCCGCCACTCCGGCGTGCGCCAGGGCCTGGACGCTCGCCATCAGCAGGTGACGCTGCTGGGGGTCCATCAGACGTGCCTCTTGGGGGCTGATGCCGAAGTGACCCGGGTCGAAGTCGAGCATGCCGTCGAGCGTGCTGTGCGCGCCGACGACTCCTTCCGGCGCGTCGATGCGGCGGATTCCGGTGCCGCCGGAGACCACCAGCTCCCAGAAGGCGGCCAGGTCCGGGGCGCCGGGCACCCGTACCGCCATGCCGACAACCGCGATCGGTTCGCCGGGTTCGGGGAGTTCGGGGTGCCCGTCGCTCTTCGCCGCCGATGGGGTGAGCGGCTGTGGGACGGTGAGATGGCGGGCCAGGGAGCGGATGGTGACGTGCTCGAACAGGTCCGCCACGTTGAAGCGCAGGCCGAGTGCCGTGGTGCAGCGCAGGTGGAAGCGCATCAGGGCGAGACTGGAGGCACCCGCCTCGAAGAAGGTCCGGTCCGGTGCGATCACCAACCCGGTGACCTCCTCGAAGGCAGAGCTGAGGCGCTCCTCCTCGGCCGACAAACCTGTGCGGGCGAGCGCGGAACGACGTATCTCTTCCCCCGGTGCCCGGAGGGCCGCCTGCCGGTCCAGCTTCCCGCTGGGAGTGCGGGGCAGTTTCTCCAGCCTGCGGAAGCGGTCCACACGTACGTAGGAGGGCAGCAGGGTGGACAGATGCGCGGTCAGGTCGTCGGCGGACGGCGCCTCGCCGCGGATCTCCAGGCCGGCCGTCAGCCGGTCGCCGTCACGTGTGACGACGGCGTTGACCACCGCCGGATGGCGCAGCAGGGCCGCCTCGACGGAGCCGAGTTCCAGCCGGTGCCCGCTCAGTTTGATCTGCTGGTCGTCACGGCCCGCGTAGTGCAGCAGGCCCGCACGGTCGAAGAACGCCCGGTCACCGCTGCGGTAGAACAGGCCCGCGCCGGGGAGTTCGACGAAGCGGGTGTCGTCGAGCGAGGGTTCGCCGAGATAGCAGCGGGTGGTCATGGTGCCGCCGATCAGCAGCTCGCCGGTGCACCCGGTCGGTACCGGGTCGCCCTGGGCGTCCACCACACGCAGATCGGCGCCGGCCACCGGGCGTCCGACGGCGGGTCGCTCGGGCCACTGCCCAGGATCTCCCTCCAGGCACAGGGCACTGACCACATGTGTCTCGGTCGGCCCGTAGTGGTTGAACAGGCGCGTGCCTGGGAGCCCGGCGAACCAGCGCCGGATGCTCTCGGTGCACACCAACTGCTCACCCGCGGTGACCACTTCACGCAGCCGGGAGGGATACCTGTTCAGGCGGACGGCGTACTCGGCGAGCAGGTGCAGGGCCACGTAGGGCATGAAGATCCGCTCGGTGCCCGCGGAGTCCAGCCGGTCCAGGAGCGCGGGCGCGTCCTGACGCCACTCGGGACGTATGAGCTGGAGGCTGCCACCTGTGCACAGCGTCCCGAAGATCTCCTGGAAGGACACGTCGAACGCCAGCATCGAGAACTGCTGGGTGGCCGCGGGGGCGGTCAGGCCGCCGGGACCGGACTGCCACCTGATCAGGTTGCACAGTGTGCGGTCGTGTATCTGCACGCCCTTGGGGACGCCGGTGGAACCGGAGGTGAACAGGGTGTACAGGGGGCGGATGCCGTCGTGCGCCGGCACGTCGACCGCGCCTCGCTCATACGTGTGCCCGTCGTACGACACGCTCGTGCCGTCGCCCGTCCGCGGCGCAGGGTCCACCGGTACGACGAGGTGGCGCACCACACCGTCCGGGAGCAGCGTGTCCAGCGTCGGCGAGCTGTCCCGCGTGGCCAGCACGCACAGCGGGTCGATCTGTTCCAGGACACGGCGCAGCACATCGGCCGGGTAGGAGGGGTCGAGGGGGACGGCGGTGACGTTCAGCCGTGCCAGCGCCAGCAGCGCCACCACGTGTTCGACGGAGGGATCCAGGTACAGGGCCGCCCGGCAGGGGCTGTCGTCGGCCGGGATCGGATAGCGGTCGGCCAGTTCCGTGGCAAGGGCCGCGGCACGGGCGTCGAGGGCCGCGTAGCTCAGGGTGCCGCCGTCGGCCGTGACGACGGCCGGGGCATCCGGAGTGCGGGCGACCTGCCGGCCGAAGCCTTCGGCGATCGTGGTGAAGCCGGGTTCCGGCGCGGGTCCGCGCCCGTGCTCCGGAAGGGAGCGCCGGTACGGCGCGACGAGTTCACGGGCGGTGGAGCGGCCACCGGCCGCGAGCGCGTCCACGCCTCGCCGCAGCAGCTGCGCCATCGCCTCGACGTCCTCGCCGGTGAACCGGTCCTCGGCGTACTCCCACAGCACGTCGAGTCCGTCCGCGTGCTCGACCACGGAGACCGTCATCGGGCACTTGGCCTCCGGCGCCGCCCACCACAGGGGGCGCTGGGCGCAGCCGGGCAGCCGCAGCGCCCCGAAGTCGGTGTTCTCCAGGACGAACAGGAAGTCGAACGGCGTGCCGTCGCCGACGCCGTCCCAGCCGGTCAGGACGTCCGTGAACGCCACGTCCTGGCGCCCCAGTACCTGCCCGGTACCGGTCCTGGCGCGGGCGAGGTGTGAGCGCAGGTCCTCATCCGGCGCGACGGCCAGGGGCAGCAGCACGGTGTTCGCCATCATGCCCGCGCTGTTCTCGAACTCGCGCACCGGGCGGCCCGCGACCGGGGCGGCGATGCGCGGACGGACCAGGCCGGTCACGCCGTACAGACACCAGGAGAACACGGTCAGCAGGACCTGGAACCGGGTCAGGCCGAACTCGGCGCACAGCTGCTCCACTTCGGCCCGCCGAACGACGTCGAGCGATGTGTGCAGCAGGTGCGCCCGCGGTGCCGGGCCCGCGTTCCGGGCGGGCAGCGGCTCCTGCGGCTCCTCCAGTCCCCGGTAGAACGTGAGGAGTTCATCGAGCTGCGCCTGGTAGGCCGGGCTCGCGAACCGGTCGCTCTGCCAGACGGCGAAGTCCAGCGGGGTCGGAGCGGGTTCCGCGGGCCGGACGCTTTCGGCGTAGGCGGCCGACAAGTCGCGCAGCAGGATGCTCAACGACCAGCCGTCCACGGCGATGTGGTGCAGGTGCAGCAGGAGCGTGCCGCCGCCGTCACGCGGCAGCCAGCAGGCCCGGAGCATGCGGGGGACGGCGAGGTCGAAGGGCTCGGCGAAGAAGGTGTCGGCGAAGGCGTGCGCTTCTTCCTCGTCCCAGGCCTGCCGGGGGCTCGGCTCGTGCCAGGGGTCGTACGGCTCGCCGACGGTCTGCTCCAGGCCGTCCGGCCCGAGGCCGAAGCCCGTCCGCAGCGCCGCGTGGAGTGTCACCAGGTCGCGCAGCGCTCGCCGGAGGGCAGTGGTGTCGACGGGTCCGTCCACGAGGTAGGCCTGGTTGACGGAGTAGGCCCGGGACCCCGGGGTGCGGCGCTGTACCAGCCACAGGCGCTGCTGTTCGCTGGTGGCGGGTGCCGAGCGGGCACCGGACACCACCGGTGCCGGCGAGGTGCTCTCCTCGCCGGGACCGACCGTGGCGAGCGACCGGGCGACGGCGGCCAGGTCGCCTTGGAGGACGGCCGCCTGGGTCAGCTCGCGGCCCCATCGCTGTCGTACGGCGAAGCAGAACCGGAGCGCCTTCAACGAATCACCGCCGTGGGCGATCCACCGGTCGCCGAGCCCGAGACCGGTGGCCCCGAGTATCTCCTCTGCCAGTTCGACGACCTGACGCTCCGTCTCCGTCATGGCCGGTCCCCTGGAGCCGGAGGATATGGGCCGCCAAGGCCGGTCGGCCTGCCGCAGCAGGGCGGCCTGGTCGACCTTGCCGTTTGCGCTGAGCGGCAGTTCGGCCACGAGATGGATCTGGTGGGGACGCATGTAGGCGGGCAACCGGGCCGCCAGGTGGCCGTCGAACTCCTCGTAGGAGAGATCCTGACGGAGGACGACGAATGCCAGCAGTTCGTTGGGCCCCTCCTGGCCCACGCGGCGCGTGCACACGTGCGACCGCTGGACCGCCGGGTGGGCCAGGACGTGCCGTTCCACCTCGCCGGGCTCGATCCTGAAGCCACGGACCTTGACCTGGCGGTCGGTTCGTCCGACGTATCGCACCAGGCCCTCGTCGTCGGCCCGGACGAGATCACCGGTGCGGTAGTACCGCTCCTCGCCACCGTCGAGCCACGGCAGCCGCACGAAACGCCGCTCGGTCTCCTCGGGAAGGTTGCGGTATCCGGCGGCGAGTCCGGCTCCCGTCAACAGGAGTTCACCGACCTCACCGGGCGCGGCGACCCGCTCCTGGCCCGGTACGACCAGGACCGCACCGCTCTGCGGCAAGGGCCGGCCGATCGGCACCACGTCCCCGTCGAAGTCCCGCGGGATCGGATGGCACAGGGCGAAGGTGGTGGACTCCGTCGGCCCGTATACGTTGAACAGACGGGTGCGGCTGCCGGCGTTGTGCCGGTACCAGCGGCGCATCACGTGGGGGTTGAGCTGCTCACCGCCCACAAGAACCTCGCCGGCCGCGGCGAAGCAGTCCGGCAGAGCCGTGACCATCGCGTTGAACAGCGCCGTGGTGATGAAGACGGTGTGCACGCGCCCTTGCCGCAGTGCCGCGTCGAGCCGCTCGGGAGTCTGCACGTCGTCGTCGCTCAGGACCACGCAGCAGCCACCGGTCAGCAGGGGCACCCAGACTTCGAAACTCAGCGCGTCGAACGCTGGATTGGCCAGGCAGGCATAGCGCAGACCGGGCTCGACGCGGATGTAGCCGGGTTGTGCCAGTCGCCGGACTCCGGTGTCCCGGACCTCGACTCCCTTGGGCTGCCCCGTCGTTCCGGAGGTGTAGAACAGGAAGGACACCTCGCCGGGGGCGGACGGGGCTTCCACGGTGGCTGCGGCGTCCGGGAGTTCGGGCAGAAGGGCGTCCGCAGCGAGCGCCTTCACATTCTGCGGGAGCTCGGTGACGCTCTCGATCGTCTCGTACACCAGCGCGACCGCGGCGGAGTCCCGGAGGATGAAGTGACGGCGTTCGGCGGGGCTCTGTGTGTCGAGGGGCACGACCCGCGCTCCCAGCCGCAGGATGCCCAGCATCACGCCGACCAGCCGCCATGACCGTGGCATCGCCACCGCCACCGCCTGCCCCGCGGTGATGCCGTGGCGCTCCAGCTGTTGGGCGACGGTCGCGGCTGCCACGTTCAACGTCGCGTAGTCGAGGCGGACTTCGCCGTCGACGACCGCCTCGGCGTGTGGTGTGCGAAGGGCCCGGCGGTGAATCTCCATGGCAATCCCGGCCGGGGCGCCGGGGTCCTCGACCACGTCGGTGGGGGACGTTTCGACGCGCGGTTTCATCGTGCCTCCGACGTGCCTGAAGGTGCTGTGCTCTCCGTCTCGCCCTGGCCGGGGGTGGATGCCGACCGGTGCAGTTCGGCGGTGAGGACGGCGGCGACGCGGGGCAGTTCGTCGCTCTCCAGCATGTCCCAGTGACCGCAGGCAACCGGCTCGACCACGAACTCACCGCTGACGCGATGCCGCCAGAACGCGCGTAGACGAGCGGCAGCACCCTCGACGTCCGCGTCCTCGTCCTCCACGGCCGTCGCCTGCATCAGCACGACACGGGCGGGCGATTCGGGTACGGCGTAGTCGCGCCCTGTCTCGCGATGGTGGTTGTAGACGTTCAGGTACCGGGCCACCTGGTCGTCGTCGATGCCCGGATACATGCCGTTGAAGCGCACCAGCTTCTCCCGGAACTCGGCCATGCCGACCGGCGCGATCGCGGCGCGCTGCTCGTCGTCCTGGGCACCGTGGGTGTCGAGGAGGACCACGCTCACCCTCTCGTGTCCGGCCGCCATCAGGCGGCGGCCCATCTCGTACGCGATCAGACCGCCGTAGGAGAGCCCGCACAGCACCAGTGCCTCGTCGGCGCGGGGGCAGACGAGCCGCAGATACTCCTCGGCCATCGCTTCGACACCGGGCAGGGTGGACTCGCCGGGATTGATGCCGGGCGCCTGAAGCCCCACCACGCCGATGTCGTCGGCCAGTTCGGCGGACAGCGGCAGGTAGCAGAACGCGGTGCCGCCTGCGGGGTGCACACACACCACACGCTGCCGGCCGCCGCCCGCACGGAATTCGACCAGGCTGCCGAGTTCCGCGGACCGCGCGGCATCGCCGCCCGCGCGCACCCGCTCGGCGAGCGCCTCGATGGTGGGGTGCAGCATGACGTCCCGGACGGGCAGGGCGACGCCGAGTGCCTCCTGGACGGCGGACGCCATCTTGATCGCCGATATCGAAGTGCCGCCCAGCTCGAAGAAGTTGTCACCGATCCCGATGTCCGGGTGCAGCAGCACCCCGCGCCAGACCCGGTACAGGGCCATCTCCACATGGTCGCGGGGCGCGGCCGTGTTGACCTGCCCCGCGCGGGTTCCGGCCGCGGCGCGCAGCACCTCTGCCCGGTCGACCTTGCCGCTGCGGTTCAGCGGCAGTCGAGGGAACTCGGCCACCACGGCGGGGATCATGTAGTCCGGCAGCCGGTCCTTGAGGGCCGCACGCCACTCGTACGGCATCCGCGCGGCCCCGGCGTCACATCCCACACCGGCGACCAGGTGGGGGCCACCGGGTGCGTCGCGATCGGCCAGGACGACGGCCTCCCGCACCCCGGGGACCGCCAGCAGCGCCGCCTCGACCTCGCCGGGTTCGATACGGAAGCCGCGCAGCTTGAGCTGGTCGTCGCGGCGGCCGACGTACTCGGCGTTGCCGTCCGGCAGCCAGCGCGCCAAGTCGCCGGTGCGGTAAAGGCGTTCACCGGGAACGAACGGGTCGGGCACGAAGAGTTCGTCGGTGAGGTCGGGGCGATTCAGATATCCCCGGGCCAGACTCGCTCCGCCGAGGTAGACCTCTCCGGGAACTCCCACGGGCACCGGGCGCATTCGGCCGTCGAGCAGGTACAGGCGTGTGCCGCGCAGCGGCCGTCCGATGGGGCACGACCGCTCGTACGGCTGTGGGTCGGTGTAGGCGGTGGAGTAGAGCGTGGCCTCGGTCGGTCCGTAGCCGAAGCAGATGCGCAGACCGGGCAGCAGCTCACGCATGCGGTGCAGGGTGCTCTCAGGCAGGGATTCCACTCCGGTGAGAAGCTGACGCAGGCTCGACCCGGCCAGGCGGGTGGCCGGATCCTCGCCGATCCACAGGACGTAGGACGGGGGCAGAAACGCCTGGGTCACTTTGCGATCGCGCATCCAGTTCAGCAACGCCCGCGGGTCTGTGCGGAGTTCGTCGGGCACCAGGTGGAGCACGGCGCCGGTGGTCAACGGGACCAGGAGTTCGTGCACCGACGCGTCGAATCCGATGCTCGACCAGGCCGAGGACGCCTCGCCGGGGGCGTCCCCCATGAGTTCGCGCCAGTGGTCGAAGAGATTGACGACGCTGCCGTGCGTCACCGCCACGCCCTTGGGACGGCCGGTCGATCCCGAGGTGTAGATGACGTAGGCGAGCCGGGTCCGGTCCGTGTCGATGGCCGGCGCCTCGTCGTGAGTCCCCTCTGCCTCCACCTTCGCCAGGTGCTCCCACGGCTGTCCGTCGTCGTCCGGGGTGTCCCTCCGGTCGGTCAGCACGAGGACCGGTGCGGCGTCGCTCACCATGGCGGTGAGCCGCTCCGGAGGCTGGCCGGGGTCGAGGGGCAGGTAGGCGGCTCCGGACTTGAGGATGCCGAGCACGCCGACGACCAGTTCGGCCGTGCGTCCGGCGTGCAGGCCCACCACACGATCGGGACCGGCACCGCGGGCGATCAGCGCATGGGCGAGACGGTTGGCCCGGCGGTCGAGCGTCGCGTAGTCCAACTCCGCGTCGTCGGCCACCACCGCACACTGCCCGGGACGTGCGCGGACCTGCGCGGCGAAGCGCTCCAGCACGCCCGCCGACGCCGGATCGGCTACGGTTGGCCCTGCGCTGAAGTCGGCGAGGAGCGCCCGCTGCTCGTCCTCGTCGAGCAGTGTCAGGTCGGCGACCTCGGCATCGGGCCGCTCGGTCATCAGACGCAGTACGCGAAGGAACTGGCGTATGCACCGCTCGATCGTCGCCCGGTCGAAGAGCGCCACCGCGAAGTCGATCTCCCCGGTGAGGTGCCGGCCCTCGTCGGCCAGGGCCAGGACCATGTCGAACTTCGCGGGTACGTGGGCGGCGTCCTCCCGCAACTCGACCTGCAGTCCCGGAAGTTCGAGTTCCTTCCGCATGGAGGGGACCCAGGCGAACATGGTCTGGAACAGGGCCGTGTAGGCGGGGCTCCGCGGTGGGTTGACCAGTTCGACGACACGCTCGAAGGGGAGGTCGACGTGCTTGAGGGCGTCACGGACGCGCCGGTTCACCCGGCTCAGGGCGTCCTTGACGGTGGGCGAACCGGACAGGTCCGCGCGCAGGGCGAGGGTGTTGACGAAGAAGCCGATCAGATCCTCGACGTCCCCGCGTCGGCGGTTCGACGTGGGCGCGCCGACCACGATGTCGTCCTGCCCGGAGAGCAGGGACAGCAGCACGGACCAGCCGGTGAGGACGGTCGCGTAGAGGGAGACATCGTTGTCGGAGGCCAGCGCGCGCAGGGCGCGGGTCAGGTCCTCGTCGACGGTCACGGGCAACCGGTCGCCGTGGAAGTCCTGTTCGGGTGGGCGGGGCCGATCGGTGGGCAGGGAGATCACGGCCGGGGTGCCGGCCAGTGCGGTGGTCCAGTAGTCGGCGTGCGAGGCGGGCTCGTCTCCCGACATCCACTCCCACTGCCAGCGCGTGTAATCGCTGTACTGCCAGGTCAGTTCGGGCAGCGGGACGTCCTGCCCCCGCTGAAGCGCGGAGTACACCAGGCCCAGCTCTCGCAGCAGCAGTGAGCGGGACCAGCCGTCGAAGATGATGTGATGTGCCACCAGGATCAGTACGTGATGGTCCGGTCGGAGCGCTATCAGGCAGCCGCGCGCCATGGGCTCCTCGCCCAGACGGAACGGGGTGCCCTCCATCTCCGACCGTATGCGCGTGAACCGTTCGGCCCCGTCCGGCAGTCCCGTCAGATCCTCGAAGGTCACCGGGAACCTCGTGTCCGGTGGATCGACGACTTGCAGAGCCGACCCCTCGGAGGGCACCAGCCGGGTGCGCAGGGCCTCGTGCCGGGCTGAGAGCAGCTGCAGCGCGTCGATGAGGAGTTCCCGGTCCAGCGGTCCCCGGATATCGAAGGGCATCGGTTCGTTGTAGGCGGCACTGACGTCTCCGTCCATGCGTGCCATGACCCACAGACGCTCCTGCCCCAGTGACAAAGGCGCGGATTTCGTCTCTTCGTCGGAACGATTATTGACTGCGATTCTGGGTAAAGACACGGATTACCCTTCACGAGAAGGGAGCGCGGCGAAAATCGGTCGAAGCGCGCTCTGAACAATGCCTACAGGGCTGGGCCCTTCGGTAGGGCCCTAGCTGGGGCGATCGGCTATCCGGCCTGGTCAGCGCCGTCGTCGCGCTGCGCTGCGGGCAACGCGGGGGAGGCGGGAGGGCTCTGTAAAGTTGAGCGAGGTGCATGCAGAGTGGCGATTGTGGACGGTTCTGTTTATTCGGCCGCCCATGTGGTGGCTCATTTCCATTGATGCTAAATGCGCTCCGATTGGGTGGTCAACCGTGACCAACGCCACATCCATTCGGTGACGGAATACTGTTTGCGCTCGGCGGGCGACATTAAGGGTTTTCCTGAAGGTAGCGGACCATATGAGGTCAGTCGCGGACGGCGTATCCGGGGACGGAAGGCCAGCGCAAGCTCAAGACCACCGAGTCGTCCTCGGCGAACCAGGAGTGATCCACCCCCTTGCCCCAGACCACGTAGTCGCCCTGCCGCTCCAGCAGCACGCTGCGGCCGGGGAACTCCATACGGAAGCGTCCCGTGATGAGCACCAGCAGAGCTGTCCGCACCTCGCCCCGCACCCACTGCGTTCGTCGCTCACCGCGTGGATGGACACCCCATTTCACCTCGACGGCGTCACTGTGGCGGGGATCGCCCCACTCCATGAAGTGCCCGAGCAGCCATCCCCGGTTCACCGTCGCGTCCTTGCCCGCATTTCCTACGTACACGCCGTCATCCATGAACATGAACGCTAGCAACCGAGGGCACGGTGTCAGCCGCAGCACGATCAACTGCGGGCCCACGGGCCCCACATGGCGAAGGGGCCCCGCACGGGTTCATCCCGCCCGGGGCCCCTTCGCCCGAATCGGTCCGAGTGATACGGGTACTACGGGCCGGCGCCGTTCACCGCGACTCCTCGACCAGCCGGCGCGCGGCCACCTCCGCTCCGTCGGTGCGGAGCCGGCTGCCCAGGGACTTCGCACGCGCCCGGGTCTCGGGTGACAGAGCCGTCTTGAGCGCGATGCCCAGGGATTCGACGGTGGTGGTCGTCGCGTCGAGGGCCGCACCGAGGTCCAACGCCGCCACCCGGCCGGCCCAGTACGGGTTGTCCGACAGCTGGAGAGGTATCACCACTTGCGGCACGCCCGCCCGGGCCGCCGTCAACGTCGTACCCGCGCCACCGTGGTGGACCACAGCGGCCACCTTGCGGAAAAGATTCTGATGGCTGACCTCGCCGATGGCGAAGCAGTCGTCCCCGTCGTCGATGAGATCCAGGTCCGCCCAGCCACGGGACACGAGCACCCGGTGCCCCTGTGCGCGGATCGCATCGACGGCCATGCCGCCGATGCCTTCGGCCGGGGACATGCTGCCGAAGCCCACATACACCGGCGGGCTGCCCGCGTCCAGGAACCTCACCAGGTCCGCCGGGAGGGGCCGTTCGTCCGCGAGGGTCCATGCGCCTGTCTGTACGACGTCAAGGCCGGGGGTCTCCTGCCACGCCCCCAGGACCGGGTCCGCCGCCAACCACGGACGGCCGGTGAGGATGTGATCGCGCACGTTGTCCACCGGCGGCAGACCGAGCGCCGTCCGGTGACCGTTGAGCGCCTCCGCGAACTGCGTGTCGACGTTGTGGGCATCCAGCTCCCACAGCGTCAGGTTGCCGGCGACCTCGGGTTCCGGCCAGCCCGGTCGCGGCGGTGGCGCGTGGTGCGGCGACGGCAGGTGGACCGCCGCGTAGCTCACGTACACGTAGGGGATGCCCGCGGCCTCGGCGACAGATCGCGCGGCGACCTGGCCCAGACCTGCCGCCACCACCACGTCACATCCGTCGAACGCGGAGGGGAAGGTGCCGAACTGTGTCTCGACCAACTCGTTCCGGTAGCGGGCCAGATCCGTTGCCGAGGGCAGGGTCTTCCCGCGCATCAACTCCCTGACAGGTGGCCCGACCGGGACCAGCCGCACTCCGATACCTGTGAGCCGCTTGGCGAACTCCTCGTCCGGCGGGGCGCACATCCGGACCGCCGCGCCGAGCGCCCGTAGCCGCACCGCGAGTGCCACCAGCGGTTCGACGTCGCCACGTGTCCCGTATGTAGACAACAGCACCCGCATTCAACGTCCTCTTTCATTGGGTTTCATTGGTTTTCATCGGGTTTTGTCGGATCGTCCATGCGCTTCTGTCGTTTCCGCCCAGGCCCGGGGCGGTGGCGGCGCTCAATTCGGCTGTTTCGCAGCAGACTTGTGCCCTCCGGAGTTACTGGGCACAGCGGTCTCGGTGGTTACGGTGCGCGTGGGGTCGGAGGTTCGGCGTCGCCTGGCTCTGGGCAGTCTGTGCTCGGCGAGGTGTGCAAGATCCCCCATCGTCCACACAATCGGAGTGCCACGCGATGCAGAGTTCGTCCACACCCGTACCTGATGTTTCGGTCATCCTGCCCTGTGCCGGATACGGAACACGTTTCGGGGCGCCCTACCCGAAGGAGTTGCACTGTCTGGCTCCCGGGGTCACCGTGCTGGACCGCAGCTTGGAAGCCGTCGTCGAACTCGCCAAGAGCGGGCTCAATGTGCGCCTGGTCGTCGCGTTCGGAACACACAAGCTGGACACGGTGAGTTATCTCGCCCGCTATGCCGACACCTTCCAGATGGTCTTCGTCTACCAGGACGAGTCGTTCGGACCCGGTCTCGACGGGGCGATCCGGTCCGCCCTGCCGATGACGCAGGGGTCGGTGGCCCTCGTCCTGCCTGACATCGTTGTCTCGGGGTCGGACGCGCCGGGCAGGCTCCTTGACGCCCTACGGCAGGTGGAGGTGGCGGGCTGGAGCGTAGTGGCCACCGAGGAGCGGGATCACGACACGCTGCGGCAGATGGGCGCGTTGGCCGTGTCTGAGGCGGGAGGCGTCCTGACCGTGGGGGCGGCCACCGACAAGCCGGCGGATCCCTCGGGCTTCAACGCGTTCTGGGGCATGGTGGCCGTCACCGAGAGCGAGGCGCACAAGCTGCCCGACGTCGTGGGCATGGGAACGACCAACCCGTTGGCCGGTGCGGTCGCGCTCATGGTGGAGGAGATCGTCAACTTCAATACCCCCGCGGGCTGACCTCCTGCGCGCCAAGGGCGGCGGAGGGGTGGAGTTGCCCACTATCGGGTACACAGCAGATTCTCCGTCTGCTGGTGGTACAGGCTCGCCATAGCCTCTGACCTGTGGCTATGGATGGAATTGACTGCGGCTGAGCCAAGTGGGTCCGCGCCTGGTCCGGATCTTGGTCCGGCCTGTAGCGGCGGCGTGCGAGGCCCGGAGTACGCGGCCGCCTGCCCGGGGCGTGAATCTGCAACAAAGGGAGCATGCGGTGGCCCGACTGCTTGACCGGCGGCGGTGACTGTCTGGCCGGGTTTACGGCACGTGGGGCTGAGCCGGCATCATCGCAGGGCGCGAACCGTCCTGGTGCTCATGCAGAGCAGTCTGTGGCGGTTTCGGATCGGGATGCCTTTGACCAGTGGCCAGTGGCCATGCGTCGACGTCCTGATAGCGCCGCGGACCTGGGTGGCCTCTTTCCGTGCTGCCGACCAGGTGGAGGCGTTCGGTCTGCCAAGGACGTCCGGTGAAGCCGTTGAGGCAGGCGGCCGCCGCCGTTACGGACACGTTGTCGTAGCGGCGAGTGCGGGCCAGCGTGAGGTGAGGACGCAGCGGACGTTCGGCGAAAGCGACGCCGCAGTCCTTGATCCGTGCCCGTACTGCTTCGGTCAGCTCGTGCAGTTCGTCGATATCGCCCTTGATGCCGCTCCACAGCACTCGCTCGTCGAAGTGTCCGCCACCGAGCAGTGCCAGTTCGAGAGAGGGGCGGGCAGCCGCCAGGTCGGCGAGGGGTGAACGAAGCCGGTGGACGGCCTGCACCGGCAGCTCACCCAGGAAGGCCAGGGTGATGTGCCAGTCCTCGATGCGGTTCCAGCGCAGGTCGGGGTAGGCGGCGTAGGCCGGGCTAAGCGCGTGTGCCAGCTCCCTCTTCGCATCGTCGGGCGGCGCGAGAGCGACAAACGCGTGCTGGGTGGCGGCCTGGGGCGGTTCGGTCACGGATGTCTTCCTACCTCATGCGTCCGCGGAGTCGAAGCCCAACTGCCTGCAATGCGGACGTCCGCTGCGCTTGGCGACATCAGGTGCCGTGACAACTTTGCCGCCTACGACGCGGAGATCCTCGCCCGGCGGGCCGCAGCGCGCGGGGAAAAAGTCGCGAACGGAGGGGTGGCGGCCCTCGTCGAGATGGCCGCCGCAACGGAGTTCGCGGACATGGTGGGCATTGCGCTGGCAGAGCACTCCGATGACCATGATCAAGAACTGCTGTTCATATCGGCGGTGCAACGTCTGCCGCGCACGACTGCGCGTGTTCACCGGTCCCACGTAGCCTCGGGGCTTCTCCTCGTGCTGTCGGCCGGTTTCGTCGTCCTCATCCGCGGTCAGCGAAGTCACGCAAATGCGCGCCTCCTGACCGAACTACCCATATTTTGGGCGGACCTGCTGCGCGACTGTCGGCGGCGCGGGATGCACGACCCGATGCTCGTGGTCGGCGACGGCGCGATGGGCCTGTGGAGGGCGCTGGCGGAGG
>NZ_JBFAHW010000158.1:0-20745 GCF_040654355.1 Streptomyces sp. NPDC050704
CCCGCCGCCCCTACCCGTCCCATCCCTGGGGGCTGCGCCCCCAGACCCCCGCCTATCGGCCTGAACGGCCTCGTCCTCAAACGCCGGACGGGCTGAAAGGCAGGGGCGCAGCCCCGCCTTCAGGGGCGCGGGGAACTGCGCGACCAGCCCCCACCGGCCCGCAGACAAGGCACCCGCCCCCAGCGGAGCGTTACGGCAGCATCGGATAGCTGCCCGTACTCGTCGGCGCATGCTCCGGCAACCACAGCACCGCCACCGCCCCCTCCGCCGGCACACCCTCCGGCGCCCCGGGGGGTCGTACGTTGCGGAACGTCAGTCGCGCGCCCAGCACACGCGCCTGGCCGGCCGCGATGGTCAGGCCCAGGCCGTGTCCGTGGCCCGCCCGGTCCGTGCTGCCGGTGCGGAACCGGCTCGGCCCGTCGGCGAGCAGTTCCTCCGGGAAGCCGGGCCCGTGGTCGCGGACCCGGATGACCCGGCCCTCGACCGTGACCTGGACGGGCGGCCTGCCGTGCTTGGCGGCGTTGATCAGAAGGTTGATGAGGACCCGCTCCAGACGGCGGGGATCGGTGGTGACCTCCGACTCGTGCACCACCCGCACCTCGATGTCGGCGTCCCGGGCGGCCACCCGCCGGCTCACGAACTCGCCCAGCATGATGTCCTGCAACTCGGCCCGCTCCGTCGCGCTGTCCAGCCGGGCCACCTCCAGGACGTCCTCGACGAGCGTACGCATCGCCTGCGCCCGGTCCCGTACGAGTTCCGTGGGACGGCCCGGCGGCAGCAGTTCGGCGGCGGTGAGCAGGCCGGTCACCGGTGTGCGCAGCTCGTGCGCGATGTCGGCGGTCACCCGCCGCTCGGCCTCGAGCCGCTGGCTCAGCGCCTCCGCCATCGCGTCCACGGCCTGCGCCAGGTCGTCCGTCTCGTCGTGTACGACACCGCCGATGGCGTCCCGCACCCGTACGTCCGTCTCGCCCTGCGCGACCCGACGGGCCGCCGTGGCCGCCTTGCGCAGCCGTCGCGAGAGCTGGCCGCCGATGAGCACGCCCAGCGCGCAGCCACCGAAGACGACCGCGATCGAACCGATGAGCAACGCCTCGTCGAGGTCGTTCAGCATCGCGGCGCTGCGGTCCGTGAACCCGGTGTGCAGCGACAGGATCCGGCCGTCCTTGAGCGGCACGGCGGCCCAGATGTCCGGCACGCCGTCGGGGCTCTCCGTGACATAGGTCGCCCGGCGGTCGGCCCTGGCCTTCGCCAGCAGGTCCTTCGGCAGGTCCGGGTCGTCGATCTTGATGCCGGGGAAGTTCGCCCGACCGGACGACTCGTAGTTCCGCTGCGCGATCTGGACGCGCTCGTCCGCGAGGTCGCGCGCGTTGTCGAGCATCGAGACCCGGGCGGCGTTGTGCACGACCAGGCTCAGTGCGACGGCCACCAGCGCCCCGACCGCGGCGATCGCCGCGCTGAGCTTCCACCTGATTCCCGTACGCGGTATCAGGCGCCCGAACCGCCCGCGCCCACCCCCACCGCCCGCGAGCCCACTGCCTCCGAGCCCGCCGAGCCGGTGACCGCCGACCGGTTCACCGGGCCCATGTCCCCGTCCCCCGCCGACCAGTTCATCGGGCACGCGCCCACCGCCCGTGTGCTGGCTGATACTCGTCCCCCGCATGGTCCCCGCTCAGGCCTTCAACTTGTAGCCGAAACCGCGGACCGTCTCGATCCGGTCCTGGCCGATCTTCGTACGCAGCCGCTGCACATGGACGTCGACGACCCGGGTGTCGCCGCCCCAGCCGTAGTCCCACACCCGTTCCAGCAGCTTGTCGCGCGACAGGACCGTGCCCGGCGCGGACGAGAACTCCAGGAGCAGCCGCATCTCTGTGGGCGTCAGCGCCACCGGCGTACCGTTCCTGCGTACCTCCATGCCCTCGGTGTCGATCTCCAGCTCGCCCTCCCCGAAGGACAGCACGCCACCGACGGCACCGGACGACACGTCCTCGGACCCGGTGGCGGACCGCGGGCCGCTCGCGTGCCCGAAGCGCCGCAGCACCGCGCGGATGCGCGCGACCAGGACGGCCCCGTCGAAGGGCTTCGTCACATAGTCGTCGGCGCCCGCCTCCAGGCCCAGGACGACGTCGATCGAGTCGGCGCGGGCCGACAGCATGATCACCGGGACCGTCGACTCGTCGCGGATCCGGCGGCACAGCGAGACGCCGTCCAGGCCCGGCACCATCACGTCGAGGAGCGCGATGTCGGGGCGGTTCGAGCGGAACGCCTCCAGCCCGGACAGGCCGTCGGGCATGGCGGTGACCACGAAGCCGTCGCGCTCCAGCGCGAGCTGGGTGGCCTCGCGGATGACGTCGTCGTCCTCGACGAACAGGACGTGGGTCTGCTCTGCCATCCGGTGCTCTCAGTTTCTCGGTCGGTCAGGTCAGTCGGTTCGGTCGGTTCAGTCAGTCGGTCGGTCGGTCGGTCACTGCGAGTCTGCAGGTCTGGAGGTTCGAAGTCGCGGAAGTCGCGGAAGTCGCGGGGGGAGCCTCGGAGGGCTCAGTCCGCGGCCGGGGTCGGCGTCTCGCCGCCTGCCGCCTTGCTGTAGTCGCTGCGAATCCGGTCCCGCTCCGTGAAGCGGCTCTCCGCCCAGCCGTACGTGATCACTTCCTCGCCGGACGGATACGCCACCGAGTCGCCCTTCCGGTACACCTGCTGGGTGATCACCAGGTCGCCGCGGTCGATCTCCGCGTAGACCGGAGGCTCCTCGGCCCGGAAGACGTTCTCGTACCCGCCACCCGCCTCGCGGTACACGTACGAGCCCACGCCGACCGCGTCGCCGCAGGTCATCACGTTGATCACGACATCGTCCGCGGATCCGCCGGTCAGGTCGCCGTACGACACGTCGACCGGGTACTCGTCGGCGACGCACGGCTTCAGGTCGCGCTTGACCGCCGCGCTGACGGTCGGGTCGTCCTTGACGAGCCGGACCGCGTTCACCCGGACCGGGGTCGCGGAAGCGGGCGCGGAGGGTGTGGCGGCGGAGGCCTGACCGGCGCCCGACGCCACCGAGTCGGACAGGGCCGGGCCCTCGTCCCGGGCGCCGGTGCCACCGGTGCCGCAGGCGGAGGCCGAAAGGCCGAGGGCGGCGAGCGCGGCCACTGCCGTGATCACCGCCTTCATGGCCCCGGGGGCCCGTGGGGCCGTTGTACCTAGGCCGCGCAACGCTCCCGCTCCTCACGCTCCGGCGCGCGTGCGCCGAGCTCGTCGTGTTCGGCGGAGGCCCGGCTCTCCAGCTCCTCGCGGAGCCGGGCGAGCGCCCGGTGCAGCGTGCTCTTGACCGTTCCGGCCGACATGCCGAGGGCGGCGGCCGTCTCCTCCGTGGACATCTGCTCCCAGTGTCGCAGCACCACGACGCTGCGCTGCTTCGGCGCCAGCACCTTCATGATGTCCATCAGAAGCGCGCGGTTCGCGTGCTGCTCGGTGGCGTCGTCAACGCTCGCGTCCGGGAGCTGCTCGGTGGGGACCTCCTCCAGCTTGCGGGCCCGCCACCACTCCGTACGCGTGTTGATCATGACGCGGCGCAGATAGGCGTCCGCGAGGCGCTTGTCGGCTATGCCCTCCCAGCGGCCGTACGTCCGTACGAGCGCGGTCTGGAGAAGGTCCTGGGCGTCGATCGGGTCCGGGACCAGACGGCGTGCGCTCCGCAGCAACGCGTCCTGCCGGGTACGCACGTACTCCTCGAACTCGAGCACCTCGCCCTGCGCCATTACAACCGCCTCCGTCCCCGTTTCCGACCTGCCCGCTGCCGGTTCTCCGCTGCTGCCGTACCGCTGTTCCGCGGTACGACACCGAAGTTACGGAGGTGTTGTCACGGGGTTGTCCGAGCGAGCCTGCGGGGAGCGCTCGGCTGTCCGTCGGTTGTGTAACGGAAGTAGGAGATGGGTAAAGCGAGGCGGTGGTTGGGGCGGGTGTGGGGTGATTCGTCCGCCGGGAGTTGTTGCGGGGAACTGTCACCGAGCTTGCAGCGACCTGTGGGTCAGCTCAGCGGGAGCCGGTAGAGGCCGCCCGCGAGGGGCTCGACCAGGCCGTCGGCGACCAGGCCGTCCAGGGCGCGGGCGCGCTGCACGGGTTCGTCCCAGACCCGGTCGAGGACCGACTGCGGGACCGGGGCGACCGCCTCGCGCAGTACGGCGAGGAGCCGGCCGCGGACCTGCCGGTCGGTGCCCGCGTACGTCTGGCCGCGCCGCGGCGGGCCCTCGTGGGCGGGCTTCCCGGCGAGCCGCCACGCGCACGCGGCCGCGATCGGACACCGTACGCAACTCTCGTTCCTCGCCGTGCAGATGAGCGCGCCGAGCTCCATGGAGGCGGCGGCCCAGCGCGAGGCCGTCTGCTCGTCCTCGGGCAGCAGGGCCCGGGCGAGCTTGCGTTCGGCGGCGGTCGTGGCGTTCGGCGGGTACTGGACACCGGTGACGGCCCGCGCGAACACGCGCCGCACGTTCGTGTCGAGGACGGCGTGCCGCTGCCCGTACGCGAAGGAGGCGACGGCCGCCGCCGTGTACTCACCGATGCCGGGCAGCGCGAGGAGCTGGGCGTGCTCCGTCGGCACATCGCCGCCGTGCCGCTCCGTTATGGCGACCGCCGCGCCGTGCAGCCGCAGTGCACGCCGGGGGTAACCGAGCCGGCCCCAGGCCCGGACGGCCTCGCCGGGCGCGTCCTCGGCCAGGTCCGCGGGGCGCGGCCAGCGGGCGAGCCACTGCTCGTACACCGGCAGCACCCGGCTCACCGGCGTCTGCTGCAGCATGAACTCGCTGACCATCACCCCCCACGGCCCGGCATCGGACCGCCGCCACGGCAGGTCGCGCGCGTTCTCCTCGAACCAGTCGATGACGGAGGCGTGCAGGACATCGCCGGACGCGTCGGGCACGCCGGCCGGGACACTGGATGTGGGCTTTGTGAGCTTCGTGGGCACAGTCATGGCCCTTCCGATCCTGCCATGCGAGCGGGGGCGCGTGGGTTCGGCCTGACGCAAGACAGGGGTGGGCGGCCGTCGTCCGGAATGATGATCCGGAAAAGTTGAGGTTTAAGGCGGCGGGTGGGGCCAGCGAACTCCCGGATCTCTCGTACAGTTTGCGCCGTGGGATCTCTGCGCAATCCGGTCGGGCCGCTTCCCTCCTCCATCTACTGGCGACGGAGGGCCGTTCTGCTGTCCATGTTGGCGGTGTTGGCGCTGCTGATCGCCTGGGTGCTCACCTCCGGCGGCGGTGGCGGGAACGACAACAACGCCGACGGGTCCAACGGCAAGAACCCCACGGCCTCGATCACCCCGGGCCCCTCCGGCTCCGGGCCCGCGATCAGCCAAGCCCCGGGCGGGCGCGAGGAGTCGAGCGGCGCGGGTGGCGGGAGCGGCGGGGACGGGTCGGGGGAGTCCGGTGGCACGGCGGGCTCGGGCGGCTCGGCCGGATCCAGTTCCGGCGGGGACGGGTCCGGGTCCGGATCAGGGTCCGGTTCCGGCGGCGGCGCGGCGGCCGGTGCGGGCGGCGGTGGCTCCGGCGACACGCTCCCGGCCGGTTCCAGTCTGCCCAACTGCACCGCCGGAGCCGTGAAGTTGACGCTGCGCAGCGTCAACAACGAGTACGCGCCCGGCGAGGACCCCACCCTCGAACTGATCGCCAGGAACTCCTCCGCCACCGACTGCAAGCTCGATCTCGGCCCGAAGCACGCCGTGCTGACGATCACGCAGGCAGGCAGCGACGACGAGATCTGGTCCTCCGCCGACTGCCCGACGGGCGCCGCCAGCATCCTCCTCCGCATCCCGGCGAACGACAGCGTCACCCACACCGTCGAGTGGGACCGCAAGGCAAGCGCCCCGCAGTGCGCGACCCCTCCGGCGGGCGCGGCAACCCCGGGCACCTACCTGGTCGAAGCAAAAACCCCGGGCCTGACAAAGACCCAGACATCATTCGTCCTGAAGAAGGACTAGCCGAGCCCGAGAGGCAAGCGGGACACGGGCGCCCCTTCAGAGACGCGGGCTGTGGCATGTGCGGCTCCGCCGCGCCACTCACCCGCACGAGGAACTCAGGCGCCCCCGGGCTTTTAAGGGGCGCGAGGAACTGCGCGCCCAGCCCCCACAAACCCGCACGAGGCACTCAACGGAACCCGGGGCTTTTAGGGGCGCGGGGAACTGCGCGCCCAGCCCCCACCCACCCGCACCCGGAACACAACGCAAAACTACAGCCCCGCCAAACCGCCGGAACCTACACGTAACGCTCCAGGATCGAGGACTCCGCCAGCCGCGAAAGCCCCTCCCGAACGCTCCGCGCCCGAGCCTCACCCACACCGTCAACCGTCTGCAGGTCATCCACGCTGGCAGCGAGAAGCTTCTGCAACCCCCCGAAGTGCTCGACCAGCCGGTCAATGATCGCGCCGGGCAACCGCGGCACCTTGGCCAGCAGCCGGAACCCGCGGGGCGAAACCGCAGAGTCGAGCGTCTCGGGCGAACCCGTGTACCCCAACCCCCGCGCCACCGTAGGCAGTTCGAGCAGCTCGGCGTGAGCGAGCGCATTGAGCTCGAAGAGGGCCTCGTCAACCGTGCGGGAGCGCTTCGCGGTCGGCTCGGGCACATAGTCCCGTACGACGAGCTCCCGCTCGGGCTCGACCCCGGCGATCAACTCGTCCAGCTGGAGCGAGAGCAGACGCCCGTCGGTGCCCAACTCCACCACGTACTCGGCGATCTCGGTGGCGATCCGGCGCACCATCTCCAGGCGCTGGGCCACGGCCGACACGTCCCGCACGGTGACCAGGTCCTCGATCTCCAGCGCGGACAGCGTGCCCGCGACCTCGTCGAGGCGGAGCTTGTAGCGCTCCAGGGTCGCCAGGGCCTGGTTGGCCCGGGAGAGGATCGCGGCCGAGTCCTCCAGGACCCGGCGCTGTCCGTCCACGTACAGCGCGATCAGGCGCATGGACTGGGAGACGGAGACGACCGGGAAGCCGACCTGCTTGCTCACCCGGTCGGCCGTGCGGTGACGGGTGCCCGTCTCCTCGGTGGGGATCGTCGGGTCGGGGACCAGCTGCACCCCGGCCCGCAGGATCTTGGTGATGTCCTTGTCGACGATGATGCCGCCGTCGAGCTTGCAGAGCTCGCGCAGCCGGGTCGCCGTGAACTCGACGTCCAGGACGAATCCGCCCGTGCACATCGACTCGACGGTCTTGTCCCAGCCGAGCACGATGAGCCCGCCGGTGTTGCCGCGGAGGATCCGCTCCAGGCCGTCACGAAGACCCGTGCCGGGTGCCACTGCGCTCAGTGAGGCGCGCATCAGCCCTTCGGCACCGGAGCTCCCACCGGACTTTCCGGGAGCTGCCGCCCGGTCGTTGGCTGCCACTGCACTCCTCCGGTCGCAGGTGTTTAGGGGCGCCCTCGGTTCGTACGGACGGGCGAGACCTGCGCAAAGTCTACCGGCGCTCTTCGTCCTCCCGTGGGGCCTCTCGCCGACGCGACCTCGGAAGGACCCGCAGAGCGTCCCCCACGTCGGCCACTTCCAGGACCTTCATGCCGGGCGGGATCTTGCCCGGATCGCCCGGTACGAGGGCGTGGGTGAAGCCCAGGCGGTGGGCTTCGGAGAGTCTGCGCTGCACGCCCGTGACCCGTCTGACCTCGCCCGCGAGGCCCACTTCACCGATCGCGACGAGATTTTTGGGCAACGGGGTGTCGCTCGCTGCACTGGCCAGCGCGAGCGCGATCGCGAGGTCCGCGGCGGGCTCGGTGAGCTTCACACCGCCGACCGTCGCGGTGTAGATGTCGCGCTTTCCGAGGGCGCTGATCCGGCCGCGCTGCTCCAGGACGGCCAGCATCATCTGGACGCGGGAGGTCTCCAGACCGGATGTCGTACGCCTCGGGGTGGGGATCTGGGTGTCCACCGTGAGCGCCTGGACCTCGGCCACCAGAGGGCGGCGGCCTTCGAGGGTGACGGTCAGGCAGGTGCCGGGGACGGGCTCGGTGCGGCGGGTGAGGAAGAGGCCGGAGGGGTCGGCGAGTCCGGTGATGCCCTCGTCGTGCAGTTCGAAGCAGCCGACCTCGTCCGTCGTGCCGTACCGGTTCTTGACTCCGCGCACCAGGCGCAGGCGGGCGTGCCGGTCGCCCTCGAAGCTCAGGACGACGTCCACGAGGTGTTCGAGGAGACGGGGGCCCGCGATGGAGCCGTCCTTGGTGACGTGGCCGACAAGGAGCGTGGCCATGCCGCGCTCCTTGGAGGCGCGGATCAGGGCGGCGGCCACCTCGCGGACCTGGGACGGGCCGCCGGGCGCGCCGTCGATCTCCGGAGAGGCCACGGTCTGTACGGAGTCGACGATGAGGAGGGACGGCTTCACGGCGTCCAAGTGGCCGAGGACCGCGGCCAGGTCGGTCTCCGCCGCCAGATACAGGTGGTCGTCGATCGCCTTGATGCGGTCGGCGCGCAGGCGGACCTGGCTCGCCGACTCCTCACCCGTGATGTAGAGCGTGCGGTGCTCGTCGCTCGCCGCCTTGGCCGCCACGTCGAGGAGCAGCGTGGACTTGCCGACGCCCGGCTCGCCCGCCACGAGCACGACCGCGCCGGGGACGAGCCCGCCGCCGAGTACGCGGTCCAGCTCGGGCACGCCGGTCGAACGAGCGGTCGCCTGACGGCCGTCGACCTCGCCGATGGGCAGCGCCGACGTGGTGACCCGGCCGGGAGCCGTCGTACGAGCCCCGGGCGCGCCGTACTCCTCGACCGTCCCCCACGCCTGGCACTCGCCGCAGCGGCCGAGCCACTTGGCCGTCTGCCAGCCGCACTCGGTGCAGCGGTAGGACGGCCGGTCCTTCGCGGTCTTCGTACGGGCAGCCATGACGGAAACCGTAACCGGCGGCACTGACAACGCGATCCACAGCACCGACAGCGCGGCCCGCACCGGATGCCGATACCCGGACACCTCGCACAAACCGGCCACGGCCCGGCGGGATCGCGCCACGTGCGCACAGGCCAGTGTCCCCTTATGAGGGATCGTTTCACCCGTACGGATTAAATGTGCTCAAGCGGGAAGTAGGGGCCACCACCCGGCCCCTACGGTCGCACGGGTGATGAGCAGCAGTCCGGAGACCTCCACGCACACCACCGGCGCACACCGGGCGCACCGTGCCGCTCGCGACCGGGCGGCGGCGCACGCACTGGCGCAGCGCCCGCCCGCGCGCTACGAGCCATACCTTGACGGCCTGTTCACCTACTGCCTGTCCGTGCTGTGCGACCACGACACGGCGACCGCCGCCCTCGGGGACGTCCTGGCGCTCGCCGAACGCCGCGGCGCCCGTGGCCCGGAGGCGCCCGACGACCGCAGGTCGTGGCTGTACGCGCTGGCCCGCTGGGCCTGTCTGCGCAAGCTCGCCGAGGCCAAGCAGAAACGTCATGGCACACATGCGTCCGGCCGTTCCCGGGACGCGTCGGCCGCGGCCGACGAAAGCAGGCCTCAAGGGGCGAGCGCCTCCCAAGGGGCGTACGTGCCTCAAGGGATCACCACCGAGGACCGGTTCCAGGGAGCCCACGCCACCGCCCGCCGCACCACGGACCCCGCCCACCGTCCCGGCGACCAGACCGCCCACCGCCCGGGAGACCAGACCTCCGACCTCCTCGCCGCGGCCGAAGAGGACCGCCGGCATCGCGAACTCGCCCTGCTGGCCTGGCCGGAGGCCGCCGGTACGACACCCGAACAGCGCGAGGCGCTCGAACTCGCCGTGCGTCACCAGCTCGCCGCCCACGAGGTCGCCGCCGTCCTCGGCATGGACCTGGCCACCGCCCGCGAACTCCTCGCGACGGCCGCCTGCGAGGTCGAGCGCACCCGCGCGGCCCTCGCCGTCGTCGAGACCGGTACCTGCGCGGGCGTCGCCCGGCTCACCGGCGACAACCACCTCGTACTCAGCACGGCCCTGCGCCGCGAGCTGGTCCGGCACGTCGACGACTGCCCGCGCTGCCGCCGTACCGCCGAGCGCGCGGTCCCCGGCACCTGGCCCGGCACCAGCGTCACGCCCGCCGCGCTCCCCGTACTCGAAGCCCCGCGCGCGGCCCTCCACATGGCGATGGCGCACCTCCCGCGCGCGCGGGGCGGCGGTCCGCGCTTCGACCGGCGCGGTTTCCCGATGGACCCCAAGGACCGCGCGGCCCGCCGCGACCGCCTCCGCGCGCGTGCCGTCACGACCACGGTCGTCGCCACCGTCGTGGCGGCCCCGGTGCTCGCCCTGTGGGCGGCCTACCGCGGCGCGCCCCTCACCGGAGAGGGCATGGACGGCCGTCCGGTCACCGCGAGCGAGGCGCAGGGCCCCGACGGGCTCGGCGACGAGGCACCCGGTTACGAGAACGCCGGCAACGCCAGCACGAGGCCCGACTCCCGCTTCTCCCCGGGGAGCCACTCGCCCGACGTCTCCGTGGAGGTCATCAGCGTGGCCCCGGGCCACCGCAAAAGCGACCTCTCCGTAGTGGCCGATTCCAGCGGTGACACGACGCTCATCACCCTCAGGGCGTCCGGGAGTTCACCGGTCCGCTGGTCCGCGCGGACCGGGGCGTCCTGGCTCTATCTGAGCCAGTCCTCGGGAACGCTGGAGCCCGGCGAGTCGTTGACGATCAAGGTGTACGTCGACCACCTTCGCGAGCCGGTGGGCCCCTGGAGTGCGCGGGTGTCGATCGCGCCGGCGGGAGCGGTGGTCACGATCCAGGGGTACGGGACGGCGGGGCCTTCGCGGCCCGGCCCTCGTCCGGAGCCGCCGGTCCCGAGCGATCCGACGCCGTCCGATCCCGGGCCCGGCCCTTCCGACCCCGGGCCGTCCGATCCGGGGCCGGGCCCTGACCCCGAGCCCACGCCGAGTGACCCGGCGCCCTCGGATCCCGGGCCGGAGCCCACTCCTAGCGGCCCGAGCCCGTCCGATCCTGAGCCGGAGCCCCCGCCGGACTCCTCCGGAGGTTCTACGCCGCCTCCCGGTGACAGTGGTGCGCCTAGCCCGTCGGGGAGCTGAGGGTTTTGCTTGCCGGTTCTTCTCTGCGGGTCGGTGGGGGCTGGTCGCGCAGTTCCCCGCGCCCCTTACGGGGCGCGGCCCGATACAGGGCGCGGCCGATACGCGGTGCGGCGCGATACGGGGTGCGGCCCGATACGAAGGGCGAAAGGCCGGCCCTCAGCGGCGAGCCGGGTCTGCCGGGTGGGGGGCCAGCAGGGGTAGCTGGGAGGCCAGGCGTTCCTCACACAGCTCGACCAGGCGGTCGTAGCCGGCCTTGCCCATGAGTTCGATGAGTTCCGGCCGGTACGAGACGTACACCGGGTCGCCCGCGCCGTGTGCCGAGGTCGCCGACGTGCACCACCAGTGCAGGTCGTGCCCGCCGGGACCCCAGCCGCGGCGGTCGTACTCGCCGATCGTGACCTGGAGCACGCGGGTGTCGTCGGGCCGGTCGATCCACTCGTACGAGCGGCGGACCGGCAGCTGCCAGCAGACGTCCGGCTTGGTCTCCAGGGGCTCGCGGCCCTCCTTGACCGCCAGGATGTGCAGCGAGCAGCCCGCGCCGCCTGCGAAACCGGGGCGGTTCTGGAAGATGCACGAGCCCTGGTACGGGCGGGTCTGCCGCTCGCCGTCCTCGTCCTTCGAGACCCAGCCGGTCTTCGTGCCGACGTCGTGGAGCTGCCAGATCTCCGGCGTGAGCCTCGCCACATGACCGGCGACGCGCTTCTCGTCGTCCTCGTCGGAGAAGTGGGCGCCGAGCGTGCAGCACCCGTCGTCCGCGCGGCCCGCCTGGATGCCCTGGCAGCCGCTGCCGAAGATGCAGTTCCAGCGCGAGGTCAGCCAGGTCAGATCGCAGCGGAAGACCTGCTCGTCGTCGGCCGGATCCGGGAACTCCACCCACGCGCGCGCGAAGTCGAGCCCCGTCTCGTCCGGCACAGCGGCCTGTTTCGGTGACTTCTTGGACTTGGACGCCTTCGCCTGAGCGGAACCCGCGGCAGAACCCCTGGCGGATTTGGTTGCCGACTTGTCGGCCTTTGCCTTTTTCGTCTTTGGCACCCGTCCAGGGTAAGTCGCCCAGGACCGCTCCGGGGACAGCTGACGGCCGTGCGCGCAGTAGCGTTCCGTACATGAGACTCGGTGTCCTCGACGTGGGTTCGAACACGGTGCATCTGCTGGTGGTGGATGCCCACCCAGGCGCGCGCCCGTTGCCCGCGCATTCGCACAAGGCGGAGCTGCGGCTCGCCGAACTGCTCGACGAGAGCGGGGCGATCGGCCCCGAGGGAGTCGACAAACTGATCGCTGTCGTCCGGGAGGCCCTGGAGGCCGCCGAGGACAAGGGCGTCGAGGACGTGCTGCCGTTCGCGACCTCCGCCGTGCGCGAGGCCAGCAACGTCGACGACGTACTGGCCCGGGTGCGGGCCGAGACCGGCGTCGAGCTCCAGGTCCTCACCGGCGACGAGGAGGCCCGGCTCACCTTCCTCGCCGTGCGCCGCTGGTTCGGCTGGTCGGCCGGCAAGCTGCTCGTCCTCGACATCGGCGGCGGCTCCCTGGAGATCGCGTACGGCATCGACGAGGACCCCGACGCGGTGGTGTCGCTGCCGCTGGGCGCGGGACGCCTGACGGCCGGCTGGCTGCCCGGTGATCCGCCCGACCCGGCGGACATCAAGGCGCTGCGCCGGCACGTACGCGCCCAGATCGCCCGTACGGTCGGCGAGTTCAGCCGTTTCGGGACGCCCGACCACGTGGTCGCCACCTCCAAGACCTTCAAGCAGCTCGCCCGGCTCACGGGCGCCGCGCGCTCGGCCGAGGGCCTCTACGTCCAGCGCGAGCTCAAACGCAGGTCCCTGGAGGACTGGGTCCCGCGGCTGGCCGCGATGACCAGCGACCAGCGCGCCGAGCTGCCCGGCGTCTCCGAGGGCCGAGCGGGCCAGCTCGTCGCCGGCGCCCTCGTCGCGGAGGGCGCGATGGACCTCTTCGGCGTCGAAACCCTGGAAATCTGCCCCTGGGCACTACGGGAGGGCGTAATCCTCCGGAGACTGGACCACATGGCATCGGCGTAGAGCAGCCCCTGGAGGAGGGGGCGCAGCCCCTCCTCCAGGGGCGCGGGGCTGTGTCATCGTGCGGCTCCGCCGCGTGGGCGCGCCCAGCCACACACAACCCGCAGTCGCCCATGACCCAAACCCACACGGCGATCAGGCGCCCCCAGGCCAACGTCCACCGCGCTTCCCCGACCAACACAGGCACCCCGTAACCTGTCCCCGTGGCAGAACCAGTCGTGCGCATCCCGGATGCGAAGGTCGCACTGTCCACGGCCTCCGTGTACCCGGAGTCGACGGCGACGGCCTTCGAGATCGCCGCGCGCCTCGGGTACGACGGCGTCGAGGTCATGGTGTGGACCGACCCGGTCAGCCAGGACATCGAGGCCCTGCGCAGACTCAGCGACTACCACCGGGTCCCGATCCTGGCGGTGCACGCCCCCTGCCTGCTGATCACCCAGCGCGTCTGGTCCACCGACCCGTGGATCAAGCTCCAGCGCGCACAGGCCGCCGCCGAGAAACTCGGCGCCTCCACCGTCGTCGTACACCCGCCCTTCCGCTGGCAGCGCCAGTACGCGCGTGACTTCGTCACCGGGATCTGGCGGATGGCGAACGAGACGGATGTACGGTTCGCCGTCGAGAACATGTACCCCTGGCGCTACCGCGACCGCGAGATGCTGGCGTACGCCCCCGACTGGGACGTCACCAAGGAGGACTACCGGCACTTCACGGTCGACCTCAGCCACACCGCGACGGCCCGCACCGACGCGATGCACATGATCGACCGCATGGGCGACCGCCTCGGCCACGTCCACCTCGCCGACGGCAACGGCTCCAACAAGGACGAGCACCTGGTGCCCGGCCGCGGCACGCAACCCTGCGCCGAGCTGCTCGAACGGCTCGCCCTGTCCGGCTTCGACGGCCATGTCGTCATCGAGGTCAACACCCGCCGGGCCATGTCCAGCGCCGAACGCGAGGCCGACCTCGCGGAGGCCCTCGCCTTCACCCGGCTCCACCTGGCCTCGGCCGTCCGGGTCCCGCGCTCATGACCAGCGCGGCCCCCCGCCGCCGGGGACGACCCTCCCGTACGGAGTCGGCGGACGTCCCCGCCGCCCGGGACCGCATCCTGGCGGCGGCCCGGGAGGAGTTCTCCGAGCGCGGCTACGACAAGACGTCCGTACGCGGCATCGCCAAGGCCGCGGGCGTGGACGCGGCGCTCGTGCACCACTACTTCGGTACCAAGGAGCAGGTTTTCGAGGCGTCCATCGAGGTCGTCTTCGGGCCGCTCCTGAACGCCCCCGGCTCGATCGGCGAGGGTCCCCTGGACGGTGTCGGCGAACGGCTGGCCCGCTTCTTCTTCGGGGCCTGGGAGAGCCCGGCGACGCGTTCGGCGCTGCTCGCGGTCGTCCGCTCCGCCATGAACCACGAGGCCGCGGCAGCGGTCTTCCGGCGGCTCGTCTCCACCCAGATCCTGCGCCGGGTCGCCGCCCAGCTCGACCTCCCGGACGCCGAACTGCGCGCCGAACTCGCCGCCGCCCAACTGGTCGGCATCGCGATGCTGAGGTACGTGATCAAGGTCGAACCCCTGGCCTCCACGGACCCGGAACAGATCATCGCCAGGGTGGCCCCGGCGATCCAGGCCCATCTGACCAGCCCTTGACCAGCCCTTGAGGCCGGGCAGCCGCCCCGAACGGGCGTGCGCGACCCACCACGACCCGCACCCGAAAACCGAGACAGGCGTCCCGCATTCCGGACCAGCTGTCCGAATCCTGGCGGGCGGGCGTAGGCTCGATACGAGTCATTACTCTCCGAAGGAGCGAGCGACGATGCCCGAGCTGAGGTCCCGCACAGTCACCCACGGCCGCAACATGGCGGGCGCACGCGCCCTTATGCGCGCCTCCGGTGTACCGGGCGCGGACATCGGACGGAAGCCGATCATCGCGGTCGCCAACTCGTTCACGGAGTTCGTGCCCGGTCATACCCACCTCCAGCCGGTCGGCCGCATCGTGAGCGAGGCCATCACCGCCGCCGGAGGCATCCCGCGCGAGTTCAACACGATCGCCGTCGACGACGGCATCGCGATGGGCCACGGCGGAATGCTGTACTCCCTGCCGTCCCGCGACCTGATCGCGGACAGCGTGGAGTACATGGTGGAGGCCCACTGCGCCGACGCCCTGATCTGCATCTCCAACTGCGACAAGATCACCCCCGGCATGCTGATGGCGGCCCTGCGCCTCAACATCCCGACGGTCTTCGTCTCCGGCGGCCCGATGGAGTCCGGCCGCGCGACGCTGGTCGACGGCACGGTCCGTACGCTCGACCTGGTCGACGCGATCTCCGACGCCGTGAACGACAAGATCTCGGACGAGGACATCCTCCGTATCGAGGAGAACGCCTGTCCGACCTGCGGTTCGTGCTCCGGCATGTTCACGGCCAACTCGATGAACTGCCTGACCGAGGCCATCGGCCTGTCCCTCCCCGGCAACGGCTCGGTCCTCGCCACGCACACCGCCCGCAAGGCGCTGTACGAGGACGCGGGTCGCACGGTCATGGACATCACCCGCCGCTACTACGAGCAGGACGACGAGTCGGTCCTGCCCCGTAACGTCGCCACCCTCGCGGCCTTCGAGAACGCCATGGCCCTCGACATCGCCATGGGCGGCTCGACCAACACGATCCTGCACCTGCTGGCCGCCGCCCAGGAGGCGGAGGTCCCCTTCGGCCTGGACGAGATCAACGCGGTCTCGCGCCGTGTGCCCTGCCTGGCCAAGGTCGCCCCGAACGTCGCGAAGGACCGCACGTACTACATGGAGGACGTGCACCGGGCCGGCGGCATCCCGGCCCTCCTCGGCGAACTGCACCGCGCGGGCCTGCTGAACGAGGACGTGCACTCGGTCCACAGCCCGTCCCTGTCGGACTGGCTCAAGACCTGGGACGTGCGGGCGGGCTCCCCGTCCCCCGAGGCGATCGAGCTGTGGCACGCGGCCCCCGGCTGCGTCCGCTCCGCCGAGGCCTTCTCCCAGTCCGAGCGCTGGGAGGCCCTGGACGAGGACGCCGAGGGCGGCTGCATCCGCTCGGCGGAGCACGCGTACTCGAAGGACGGCGGCCTGGCGGTCCTCAAGGGCAACCTGGCCATCGACGGCTGCGTCGTGAAGACGGCCGGCGTCGACGAGTCGATCTGGACCTTCGAGGGCCCGGCGGTCGTCTGCGAGTCGCAGGAAGAAGCCGTCGACAAGATCCTCAAGAAGCAGATCACGCACGGCGACGTCGTCGTCATCCGCTACGAGGGCCCCAAGGGCGGCCCCGGCATGCAGGAGATGCTCTACCCGACCTCCTTCCTGAAGGGCCGCGGCCTCGGCAAGACCTGCGCCCTGATCACCGACGGCCGCTTCTCCGGCGGCACCTCGGGCCTCTCCATCGGCCACGCCTCACCCGAGGCGGCCTCCGGCGGCACGATCGCCCTCGTCCAGGACGGCGACCGCATCCGCATCGACATCCCGAACCGCAGCATCGAGCTCCTCGTCTCCGAGGAGGAGCTGGCGACCCGCCGCGAGGCCCTGAACGGCGTGTACGCCCCGGTCGCCCGCGAGCGCAAGGTCTCGGCCGCCCTCCGCGCGTACGCCGCCATGGCGACCAGCGCCGACAGGGGCGCCGTCAGGGACGTCTCGCTGCTCGGCGGCTAGCCCGCCCGGCGCCAGCCAGATACGTGAGCCCGCCCGGTCCTCACCACCGGGCGGGCTCGCCGTTTGCCGGACCCACGCGCTCCGGGCCCACGCGCTCCGAATCCACTCACTCCGAATCCGCTCGCTCCGGGCATCGTGTCCGGAACGCCTGAGGTCACCAGCCGGCGGGTTCGCGCGCGTTCACCGCGAAGACGCTGCCGTCCGGCGCGCTGCCGAAGACCCGGTCGCCCACGACCACGGGCGTGGGCAGCCCGGCCACGACGCGCGCCGTGTTCCCGCCGAGCCGAGGACGGGTCTGCCCCAGGGGTTTGCCGGTGCGGGCGTCGGTGGCGAGGAGGCGGCCGTCAGGGGCGGTGACGTACACATGGCCGCCGGACACCACGGGCCGCGACGGGCGGCTGACCGACGTCTCCAGGCGCCACAGCTCGGCGCCGTCCCCGGCCCGGCGCGTGTCGACAGCCACCAGTGAGCCCCCGACGTCGCTGAGATACACGATCCCGCCACTCTCCGCGGCCGAGGCCTGATCGAGCGGAGTCGGCAGGGACACGCGGCGGACGCTCCGCTTCGCGCTGTCGACCCGGACGATCGCGTCGACCAGCTGGTCATTGGCCGACATGAGGTAAACGGCCCCGTCCGGCGCGGCGAACGGACTCAGGTTTCCGGCCGCCGACCTCGTCCACAACACCGAGCCCCGCTCCACGGACACCGCACTGACCTGCGTGACGGATCCGTCGGCGGAGGGCGTCGCCGCATAGAGGACTCCGGCCTCGCCCGAACCGCTGATCCACTGCGTACCCAGGCCGCCGATGCGCCCGCTCCAGCGCTCCTCGCCCGACGCGCTGTCCAGCGCCCGCACGGCGCCACGCTCTCCGACCAGGAGCGTGGTGTCCGCACTGTGCACGACAGCCGCGTACGCGGAGGTGTCGACGTCCCAACGCTGCTTCCCCGAACGGGGATCGAGCGCTCTGAGCCGACCGTCGCTCGCGATGTGCAGCAGCCCGCCGGACAACTCCGGCAACGCCGTCGCGTCCTCCGAAGAGCCGCCGTTCGCGCTCCCGTCGGCGTCCTCTTCCGTGCCCTTCTCCGTGCCCTTGTCCTCGTTCTTCTCCTTGTACGACCAGACGACCCGGCCGTCCACGGCATCGAGCCGTGCCGCCGGAACCCCCGGTGCGGTGCAGTAGAGGGCGCCCCCACCTGACGTACAGGCCGGAGGCGTGTCCTGCGTCCGGTCTCCGCCGAGTGTCGTGCTCCACGGCCGGAAGGTTTCGGCGCCTGATTTGACGGGAGCCTTCGGTGGCGCGTCGGACGAGGCCAACTCCCGTATGCCCAGGCCGCCTCCGACGGCCAGCACGAGCGCGACGCCGACGGCCGGGGCCCATCTGAGCCGGCGGCGACTGCGCGTGGCCGAGGCCGAGGCCGTGGTCGGCTCCGGCGACCGGCTCCCGGCGACATGCGTCTCTTCGGGAGGACGTCGCTGGGCCGGAATGCGCGGCGCCGAGGTGGCCGTCGGCTGACGCAGGGCGTCCATCACCTCGGCGGGCACGGGCCGTTCGGCGGGATCCTTCGCCAGGCAGCGCAGGATCAACGGCACCAGATCGTGCGGGACACCGGCCAAGTCCGGCTCGTTGTGCACCACTTGGTACGCGACGATGTACGGGCTGTTGGAGTCGAAGGGCCCGCGCCCCGTCGCCGCGTGGGCGAGCACCGCCCCCATCGCGAACACATCGGCCGCCGGTCCGACCTCCCTCGGCCGCTGGAACTGCTCGGGCGCCATGAAGGGCGGCGAACCGATCAACTTGCCGGTCTCCGTGCGCAGATCACTGTCCGTAGGCCGCGATATCCCGAAGTCGATGACCTTGGGACCGTCGGGCGCGAGCAGTACGTTGCTCGGCTTGAGATCCCGGTGGACCACTCCGGCGCGATGAATGTCGCGCAGCGCCTCGGCCAGTCCCGCTCCGAGCCTGCGCACCTCGTCCGGCTCCATCGCACCCTTCCGCTTCACCTGCTCGGCGAGGGTGGGGCCGGGTATGAACAGGGTTGCCATCCACGGTAGTCGGGCGTTCGGATCCGCGTCCACCACGGGGGCCGTGAAGGCTCCGCTCACCCGGCGGGCGGCGTTCACCTCCTGCCGGAAACGGGCCCTGAACTCGGGGTCCGCCGCGTACTCGGAATGCACGACCTTGATGGCGAGACGCAGACCGGAAGCGGACGTCGCGAGATGCACCACACCCATGCCGCCCGCACCCAGGCAGGACTCAAGGCGGTACTGCCCGGCGTATTCCGGGTGTTCCGCTTCCTGGCCGGATCCGAAGCTGCGCAGCGGGGCCATTGCCCACCCCCGTGTCTGTGTCCGCAAGCGCGACGCACGGAGCCTAGTCGATGGTGCGTGCGATGTCGGACGGGCTTGCTAGCCTGCGCGCGTCGCGTGTGAAAGGCGTCGACAGGACAAAAACATCAACGGGGGAGACCAGAATGGCTGTTGAGGACGGAACGAACACGGTCGAAGGCATAGCGGCGGAGGCGGCGGAGGCGACCGAGACGCTCGCAGCCGCGGAGAGCACGGAGGCGCTGGCGGTCCGCTACCCGGTCGCTCCGGGCATCCGGCTGAAGGTCCGCAGCGGCCCCGGCACCCAGTACCAGCTGATCAAGGTGCTGCCGCTCGGCTCCCGAGTGCCGATCAACTGCCAGAAGCCCGGCGAGTGGATCACCGGCACCTACGGCACGACGAACCTCTGGGACAACATCGCCAACGGCCAGTACGTCTCGGACGCGTATGTGAACACGGGCAGCGACGGGTATGTAGCACCTCGCTGCGCCTGACGCATGGAGTGGCATGAGACTCGGGAGGGGACACACATGAAGTTCGGCAAGGTCGGCAAGGGAAGACGCACGCTGATCGCGGGTGCGGGGGTTTCGGCGCTCCTCATGGTCATGGGCTCGCCGACGACGGCGAGCGCCGCCGCGGACGCGAGGTACTACTCGGTCGCGCCCGGCTACAGAGTGAACGTCCGCAGTGGGCCGAGCACCGACTACACCGTGATCCGCGTTCTGTCCGAGGGCGCCAAGGTCCGGATCTACTGTCAGCGCCCGGGCGAGACGATTACCGGCCCCTACGGCACGAGCAACATCTGGGACAACATCGACAACGGTGAGTACATCTCGGACGCGTACGTGGACACGGGCAGCGACGGGTATGTAGCAGCTCGCTGCTCCTGAGCCCCCTGTCTCCCTGACCGGAATCCGAACCTTCGGCCCGAGCCCGAGTGCCACCGCCGCATCCGGCCCCTCGGGACCAGTCCGGACTCCGAGCCGGGACCCTGGGAAGGGACGAGCCCCGAGAATCGCCTCGGCCCTGGCGCCACCCGGCCCACGGGCCGAGGCGATAATCAAGCGGTGAGCGACGAAACCGGCACCCCCGCAGGCCCCCGCCCCGAACCGATCCGCTTCTTCGGAACAACCTGGGTGGATCACGACGGCGGCTACCGGGCCCGCCGCGCGGCCGCGACCGCCGGTTCCCTCGCCACGACCGTGGCGAGCTGCCTGATCCTCCGCTTCGCGTACGAGGGCCTGGAGATCGCAGCCGTGGGCGGTTTCGTCAGCCTCCTGGTCGTCGTGATGTTCGCCGTGTGCAGTGCGATCGCCTTCCGCCACACCTGGGAGAGCTACAACAAACGCCCGAGCCCCGACACCCAGTCCTCCCTCCGAGGCCTCCTGACCATCGGCTTCCTCGGCACCCTCACCGCGTACTTCGTCCGCTCCCTCGTAGAAGCCCCAGGCGAAAAACTCCACCGCGCCGAATACGAGACAGCCCGCGCCCAGTACGAACGCCGCACATCCCGCCGCAGAGGCAACCCCGCACGCAGACAACACCCTTGATCAGCCGAGTCCCTCCTCCTTTGCGGCCCGCTCAGGCCCCTCCAGCCCGTCCGCGCACTCCCCCAGCCCGCCCGCGCACCCCCAGCCCGTCCGGCGTTTGAGGACGAGGCCGAAAGGAATATCACACGTCGGAACACCAGTAACCAAGACGGAACAATCGTATGGCGTGTGCTGGGTGTAAGGG